>SKOL01000704.1 GCA_007120055.1 Anaerobacillus sp. | reverse complement strand
GGCTGGATTATTGTCAATTTCAATGCGCCCATCGTTCAAGAAGGCTTTTAGCCCATTTACACGGTTTAATGTATATTCTGCTGCCTTTGCGAGCGCATTTTTTCCGAAGAAAGGTGATGTTTCAACCCTGTTAAGGAATTTCTCTACGATTGGCTTCGAGTATTTTTGGCGTTTTTTTCTTCGCTTACTCGGAGGCAAACGTTTAAATTTCCTTTCTAAGTGATACAACTCATCACAATAGTTTACACCGATTTGTCCATTTTTGCTGTCTGCTTTCATCCAATAACGACGAACATGGGCCCAACAATTTGCGAAAGTAATATCATTAATTTTATCATAGGCTGAGTAACCATCGCAGATGATTGTTCCATTAAAACTTTCTATGAAACTTTCAAGGACAGATCTCGCTCGTGACAAGGAACTTTGAAATAAAGTAATCGTAGGCCCTTGGCTTGGCACACTTCGATATACCCAGTTATAGGCATTTGTTTGGCCAGATTTACCGTCAGAACGATGAATAATTTTCGAATAGGTTTCATCGACATGTAAGACAGATTTAGACATCATTATGGCTTTCATTCGGTCGTAAATGGGCAATAACCAATCGTGTGCAGCACGAATGACCCAGTTAGAAAGGTTTTTATCATTTGTATTTAGTCCGTAACGTTCCCATTCATTAACCTGACGGTAAAGTGGTAAGTATAGCGCAAATTTATCATGGATGACTTTGGCCAATACGCTAGGACTTGCGATACTTCGTTGAATAGCTGGCTTTGGAGCTTTCCCACGTTTAATCTGCGCAGAATGAGATGAAGCGCTTTTGCAGTTGCTTATACATTCATAGGCATGTTCAATATGCTTTACTTTTTTCATCCTTGCAGGGATAAATACCGCTTCTTCACGAACGATACTACTACCGATTTCAACCATTTGGCTTTGGCAACAATCACAGACAGTGTTTTCTGGGTGATGGTGAATTTCTTCGATTTCCACATCATCACGTAAAGAGTCATTTCTTTTTTTCTTTTGTATTTTTCGAACAACAGTATAAGAAATCATCTGTTGGCTTTGTTCTTCTGTGTGCTCAGAATCACTAAAAGACGGATCATCTTCAAACAATGACATTTGCCCATCGGGCATATTATATTTCGATTTTTCTGTTTTAGATCCAAATAAGAGTTTTGTTAAGTGTTGAAGTTGTTGTGATAACGCTTCGTTCTGTTTCAAAGATTGATCCAACTTTTTTGATAACTCTTGGTTTTGTTGATTGGAATGAGCCAATTGCTCTTCAAGCAATCGAATTAATTTCTCGGACTGAATTTCATTTCTAGAAGAACCGTTAGCCACATGCTTCACCACATTTCGTTCAAATTCGCTCTTTTTATTATAACTAGTTTGAACGGTGGAATAAAGATAAAATTCACTGCTTTACAGCTTTTAGAATACTCCTTTTGATGATGGAAGAATCGCCTTTGGTTGCTCAATAGATAACCCTTCAAGGAGCCAGCGAATCTCTTTTTGGGAAAGATTTCGTACTTCGTTTTCATTTTTAGGCCATTGAAGCTTTCCGTTATCTAACCGTTTATAAAGCATGGCAAAGCCATCACCGTCAAAATATAAACATTTATAGCGATCTTTACTCCAACCAGAAAATAAGAAAATCGAATCGCTATAAGGATCTAGTTCGAAAGAATCTTGAACCAGTGTGGCCAACCCATCGATGCCCTTCCGCATATCGGTTTTTCCACAAATGATATAGATATTTTTCACACTTGTATAATCCTGTTTCATAGATGTTTCAACTCCCTCATCACGGTTTGGATCGTGCGCTCATCTACGCCGTGGAAGAAGGAGATTTCAGCGTCTGCCGTTTTGATCATGCAAATGCTGTTTGAAAGTGTTGCCGGAGGCATCGGTGTATCGAGATTTTTACTTTCTGAGTGAAGTGTAACGGGGACAATGGTTAACTTTTTTTGTGGCATAAGAAAAGCACCTCCTTTATTTGATACTTGTATCGTACCAGGAGGCGCTGCGTCTTTATATGCGTTGTTTGAAGTAGGGCTTACGTTAATGAATTATTTATATGTGCATAACTGTAATCGTCGCAGAAATTTTTGTACTATCTAGGTTCCATACTCAAATTTCATTGTACCTATACTTCCCTTTGTTTGTCCCTATTTCCCTACTAATATTTTACTTATCAAGGAAATTCGAATTAATTTAAAATGTTTGTAAGAGTTCATTAAAATTCTCGATAACATAGTCATACTTACTTACTTTTCCAAATCCGTACTTTGCATAAACAAATGGAACTCCAGCAAATTCGGAAGCATCTAAGTCACCTTCCGTGTCGCCAACGTAAACAGGGCTTGTTAAATCATTTCTCTTGATAATTAACTTAATATTTTCTCCTTTTGAAAGTCCAGTTCTTCCTGGATTTTCATAATCTAAAAAATATTTTTCTAAACTATGATACTTATAAAAAGCCTCAATATATCCATGTTGACAATTACTTACAACAGTGTCTCTCGAATCCCATAGCGTCCCATCTAAATCAAATATAATACTATCCATATATAAATGCCCCCTATCTTTATTTCAAACCTTTAAACAGAGAAGTTTTAATAATCAACAAAGAGGAAGAAGGAACATAACCTAACGTCATGCTCCTTCTGAAAACTCTGAGTCGTTTTTTATCTTACGTAGCCTTGACAAATGTAGTTATAGATTGTATAACTCGCATTATGTCTAGCTTGTTAAGCTTATTCAACTGTAACACTTTTTGCCAGGTTTCTAGGTTTGTCAACGTCACATCCACGATCGATTGCAGTATAATATGCAATTAATTGTAATGGAACGACTGAAACAAGAGGAGTAAATAATTCATGAACAGTTGGAATAACTAAACGATCTTGTTCATGATTTAACCCTTCCATACTAATCATACATACGTTTGCACCTCTAGCTAACACTTCTTGAGCATTTCCACGAATGCTTAAATTTACTTTTGACTGTGTTGCCAAAGCTATTAATGGAGTCTTTTCTTCTACCAATGCGATTGTTCCATGTTTTAATTCACCGCCGGCAAAGCCTTCAGCCTGTAAATAAGAAATTTCTTTAAGCTTTAATGAACCTTCTAAACATACATAATAATCTATGCCACGACCAATGAAAAAGCAGTTAGGTGAACCCTTCAAATATTCTTGGACAATTTGCTTCATTTCTTCCTTTTGGTTACAGAGTAGCTCCATAGCATTTGCAGCAATACTAAGTTCTTTTATTACATCAACAGATGTTTGTAAACCTTTTGCAACAGCAACATCATGCGCCAAAATGGATAGAACTGCAATCTGAGCTGTATATGCTTTTGTTGAGGCTACAGCGATTTCCGGGCCTGCATGTAATAATAACGTATAATCTGCTTCTCTTGAAAGTGTGGAGCCTGCTACGTTAGTAAGTGTTATTGCCTTATAACCTAATTTTTTTGTTTGAACTAAAACAGAGCGGCTGTCTGCTGTTTCTCCACTTTGGGATATAAAAATAAACAATGGCTTTTCAGATAATAATGGCATGTTATAAGAAAATTCACTTGCCACAAAGACTTCAACTGGAATTTTCGCAATGTGTTCAATTAGCTGTTTTCCAACTAAGCCAGCATTATAACTAGTTCCACAAGCAATAATATAAACTCTGTCTGAATCGATTAGCGATTGGCGAATATCTTCATTTATTGTAATATTCCCATCATCGTCTTGATATTTCTGTATTAATTTTCTGATGACTAACGGTTGTTCATCAATTTCTTTTAACATGAAAAAGTCATACATTCCTTTTTCAATGTCACTTGCATCTATTTCACAAACAAATGACTCTCTCTCCATGGTTTTTCCGTCTAAATCCTTAATTTCAATGGACTTTTTAGTAACAATTACAATTTCTTCATCCATAATCTCAACAAATCGATCTGTTATATGAAGCATCGCCAACGCATCACTTGCTACAACATTACATTCATCATGGATACCAATTAGTAATGGACTTTTATTTTTAGCTACATGGATTGAATTTGGATTCTCTCTATCTAGCATAGCAATTGCATACGAACCTTTTAATAGTTTCAAAGAATGACAAAATGCTTTTTCTACCGTTTCATATTGACTCATAAAATGTTCAATAAGCTGAACGATAATTTCCGTATCAGTTTCACTTTTTAACTCTATATGAGGGATAAACTCTTTTCTTATTTGTTCATAATTTTCAATAACACCATTATGGACGATCGAAAATCTACCATTTTTACTCATATGAGGATGAGCATTCACTTTACTTGGTTCACCATGAGTTGCCCAGCGTGTGTGACCTACACCAATAAAGCCTGATACATCTTGATTCACAATCGGACGCAGTTCAGCAATTCTACCTTTTTCCTTAAATTCATGAATTCCACTTTCGTTTTGAAGTGCAATACCTGCTGAATCGTATCCCCGATACTCGAGTTTTTCTAATCCTTTTAAAAGTATTTCTTTACAATCTTTATCACCAATATACCCTACAATCCCGCACATACTTTTTTCCTCCTCTGTATTTGCATCGAATTTAGTCCTTGCATCTACTTTTGTACAACGAGTCACCTCATTGCTTTAAGTATCAGCTTTACGGTTGAGGAAAATTAACAACCGAGAGGCATCCGCCGAATCTTCGATAACCTCTTCCTCGTCAACTACCAAACTAAAAATCGATAGTTCAGGCGCTTTTGAAAATAAGTCTCCTATCCTCCCATCATTTTTGAATGAACTAATCTTATCTTTTAAAAATGAATTATTCTATAAGATCAAGTCGTTTGTAACATGATGTTTGGAATTACAATTAATTATATTCAAAAAAACACATCTTTGTGAATAAGTTAACAAAGTTTATAAAAATAAAGTGTAGAAGAGATCTGTGCTCTTCTACACTCAAATTAATCATAGCTTAAATGATTTGTTAACAAGCTCTACTACCTCATCAGTTGTGGAACATTGTAACGCCTGTTGGGCAACCTTTTCAGTTTCTGTTTTTGACAAATTCCGAATGTGACCTCGGTTTGGAAGGATGGAAGACGCACTCATGCTAAATTCATCTAGGCCAAGACCTAGTAAGAGAGGGACCGCTATTGGATCTCCTGCCATCTCTCCACACATGCCTGCCCATTTCCCCTCAGAGTGAGCAGCTTTAATAACAATATCAACTAAGCGTAATATAGCTGGACTATATGGCTGATATAGATATGAGACTTGCTCGTTCATACGGTCAGCAGCCATCGTGTATTGAATTAAATCGTTTGTACCAATGCTAAAAAAGTCCACTTCTTTAGCAAATTGATCAGCTAAAATCGCTGTTGATGGAATTTCCACCATTATTCCTAACTCTATTTCATCTGATACCTCTACTCCATTTTGAATTAATTTTTCCTTTTCTTCTAAAAGGAGCTGTTTTGCTTGACGGAATTCACCAAGTGTCGCAATCATCGGGAACATAATCTTCAAATTCCCATATATACTTGCTCGAAGAAGTGCACGAAGTTGTATACGGAAAATGTTTGGCTCACTTAGACATAGACGTATCGCCCGAAAACCTAAAAATGGATTCATTTCTTTTGGTAAGTCCAGGTATGGAAGCTCTTTATCACCACCGATATCAAGGGTTCGAACAACAACTGGCTTATCATCCATTTTTTCTAACACAGCTTTATAAGCTTCGAACTGTTCGTCTTCTGTGGGTAGTTCGTCTCGACCCATATATAAAAACTCAGTACGGTAAAGTCCAACACCTTCTGCACCATTTCGCAACACTCCATCTACATCATTTGGTGTTCCGATATTTGCAGCTAACTCTACATGATGACCATCTTTTGATGTAGTCTGAACATTGACAAGCTTTGCCCATTCTGTTTTTTGAGTCTCATATTCTGCTTTTTTCTTAATATAGTAAGAAATCTCCTCGTCGGTTGGATTTATAACAACTGTTCCATCGAGCCCATCAACAATAATCATTGTTCCTGTTTCTACTTGATTTGTAATCTCCTTAGTTCCGACGACTGAAGGAATTTCCATCGATCTAGCCATAATTGCAGAGTGGGATGTTCTTCCCCCGATATCAGTTGCGAACCCTTTTACAAAATTCCGATTTAGCTGTGCAGTATCTGAAGGTGTTAAATCTTCTGCAATAATGATAACTTCCTCATTAATACTCGAAAGACTTACAGTGCTAATCCCCAATAATAGATTTAAAACTCTCTTTGTCACATCACGAATATCTGTAGCTCGTTCTTTCATATACTCATTTTCCATACTCTCAAACATTGAGACAAACATTTGTGCCACTTCATCTAAAGCATACTCTGCATTTAATTGTTCCGTTCTAATTTTATTCTTTACGACATCAATAAGCTCTGGGTCACTAAGTACGAGTAAGTGAGCAGAAAAAATTTGAGCCTTATCTTCACCTAATTCGACTAACGCTTGTTGTCTAATAGCTTCAAGCTCTTCTTTGGATTTTGCAAGTGCATGATTAAATCTCTCAATTTCTTGGTCTACTGAACTCACATGTTTTTTTTCGATTTGCAATTCAACATGTTCTAACTTAAACGCTTTTGCGATAGCGATTCCAGAAGATGCGCCAATTCCATTAACTTTGATAGACATTACTCTCCTAAACCACCTTTAATAACTTCTTCAATACTATTTAATGCTTCCGCTTCATCTGATCCCTCTGCGTGAATAATAATTTCGGCTCCTTTACTAATACCTAACGACATCACGCCCATGATAGACTTTAGATTTACCGCCTTTTCATTATAAATTAACTTTAGTTCCGAATGATATTGACCTGCACAGTTAACAAGTTGCGTTGCTGGTCGTGCATGAATGCCTGTTTCATCTGTAATTAAAAACTTTTTTTCTACCATAATATTAAATCCCCCTAAATCTTTAATTTAATTAATTTTTAATACCGTTCTGTTCCGTTCCGATTTATTACTCTAAAACGTATTTGTCTTTAATTCATTAACCTGTTTTAAAATAAGTTTTACTAGAGGTGTCCCTTTTTCTAGCTTTGTATATTTTTCAATTGCGGTTTCGATACCTTCGTTATTAATCGTTTTTTGTAATTTTACAGCTTCTTCGTCGTCTCTGAAGTCATACAAAATAGCAGCAGCAATTCCCGTAGCCAAATAAATTGGATCTTCGCCTAACACATCTACAAACTGTTTAGCTGGACTGATTAATCGATCATTTTGGCCAAGTTTGCGAAGTGGTGAGCGTCCAACTCTTGTTACTTCATCAACGATATATGGGTTCGAAAAACGTTCGATAATTTTCTCGATATATTTCTTATGATCTTCCCAGTCAAATCCGTATTTTCTTACAATTAGTTGACCAGTTTCATTTAATGTATTCATGACAAGTTCTTTAATAGAAACGTTCTCCATTGCTTTATTGATTGTTGGTATATTAGCAAGATAACCAAGATAGGCAGCGATTGAGTGACCTGTATTAACTGTAAATAATTTTCTCTCTATATATGGTTTTAAGTCTTTAACATACGTAACCCCTTCAATTTCAGGTCGTTTTCCTATTATTTTTGACTCATCGACAACCCATTCAGAGAACGGTTCAACCATGACCATTAACTTGTCTGTGTTTGTTTGATTCGGTACTATTCGATCAACTGCAGCATCTGGAAAGGAAAATAGCTTTTTAAAAGTATGCTTTTCTTTATCGCTTATTTTTTCATAAACTTTTTCTTCAAGAAATGAACTGCCACCTACCATATTTTCACAAGCAATAATATTTAATGGTTGTTGATTAGAAGTTGATCTTTTTCTAAGCCCTTCAGCGATTAAATTCGAAATCAACGGCAATATATTCGGGCCGACAGCTGTTGTAACAATATCAGCACTTACAATTGCTTCAATTACTTTTTCAGGTTCAAGTTGGCTATTTAACGCTTCTACATTCTGGATGAAAAGTTCTTCTTTTGATTCATCCGCTAAAACAACTCGATAATTATTTCTTTCATTTAATAAATCCACAATTTCACTATTAACATCTACAAAGCATGTTTTATAACCAGATTGATATAATAAACTCCCAATAAACCCTCTACCAATATTCCCCGCTCCAAAATGCACTGCTAACATTTAGTTCACCTCTTCGAATATTTCTAAAATCTCTTCTTTTGACTGTGAATTAATAATACTTAGGACATTTTCTTCTTCAGAACAAACAATAGCAATTTTAGAAAGAACCTCTAAGTGTTCATCATTTTTTCCCGCTAAGCCAATTAATAACTTAACGATATTACCATTGCCAAAATCAACACCGTTTGGAACTTGAACAATTACGATACCAGTCTCCTTTACTGATTTTTTAGCGTCATCTGTCCCATGAGGAATAGCTACATAGTTACCCATATATGTCGAAGATAGTTCTTCACGCTCTAACATTTTTTCAATGTAATCTGAATTCACGTATCCATTAGTTTTTAAAATACTTCCCACAAGCTCAATTGCACTTTTTTTGTCTGCTACTTCTGCATTTAATAAAATGTTTTCTTTTGCTAAGATCGCTAATGTCATGTTAAACACTCCTATTTTTCATCTAATTTTTCATAAAAAAATTTTTCTAATTTTGAAGCTAAATGTGCAGATAGTAATTTCTGATCCTTGGATTGAAATACTTCAACACTTCTCTCATCTTCAATAATCAATGTGCTTATATAACTTAGCACCTCTAAAACATAATTAGGTATTTGCTGGGGTGCTAAGAGTAATAATATATTTTCAACATCAATGAAGCTTTGATCCATCCCCTTCAATTTAAGGGAGCTTTCGAGACTAATGATCTTAAAAGTTGGCTTTAATATATGATCATTTCGTGTATGAAACAAAGCGATAGTAGTATTAGGTATACCTAATCCACCTAACTTTTCTCTTGCAAATAAAGCTTCTACAACAGAACTTATATCACTGATTATCTCTTGCCTGAATAACGTCTCACATGCATGAGCAATGACTTCTTCGATCTTTTGTTTATCTTTTAATTTTAGTATTTCAAATCCTTTTAGGATGGTAATAATAATGTCAGAGTATGCTCTACTATCGATCATTTTTTCTAACGTATTATTTATATCATTAAGGGGAGTCATTAACTGCAAGTCTTTATTTGTTGTAGAGATAACATTCTTTCCTCGTTCGTTAATTCTAGACTTAATCTTATCAATTTCCTCATCAGTTAAAATAGGGCTAACCAAAATATAGTCTTTCGGCAATTCATCTGAATGAAGCGTTGAAATAACTAGATCGTAATTATTTAGATCGTATTGTTTTAGGTCAAATAAGGAAACATTTTTTAAGGAAGTAAGATTTGGTATTTCTTGTTGAATTCTAGTTGCTAACATTTTTGAAGTCCCGATACCACTAGAGCATAAAATTAATGCCTTAATATTATCCTTTCCTTTACTTCCAATTAAAGCAGATCCAAAATGCATAACCAAATATCCAACTTCTTCTTCCGGGATTGTTAAATCCGAAAAAACCTCTTTTGTACCCTCTTTTACAACAGAAAAAAGGTCTGGATAATCAACTTTAATTTTTTCTAACAATGGGTTGCTGATACCCATATTTTGTTTAATTCTGTACATCGCTGGCCTTAAGTGCGCAACTAGCCCTTGAAAAAGAGAGTGATTAGAGGGTAAATCTTGCCCTAACCGTTTGTCGATATACTCAATCAGATTTTTTGCTTTAATAGCGACATTTAAACTTGCATCTTCTAATAAATATTCCTTGTCATGCCTAAGTTTTGCTCCTCGAAGATGCATAGTGATATAACCAATCTCTGCCTCAGGAATATTTATCTTAAATAATTTTTGTAACTTCATAATAATTTTTTCTGCCGTTTTATATTCTAGTGTTTCTTTTAAGCCTTCTAAATAATTATGGTCAATTTGAATATTTTCTCCTTGAATAATTCGTTCTAGTGCTAATGCAAGATGTACTACTAACCCCATATATGCACTATCGGCAATAGCGTATGGCAATTCATTATTGATTTCTTCAATTACCTTTTCAACGACTAATAGATTTTTTTTCTCAACCAATCCAAGTAATCTCTCTGAGGCTGAGCGAACTTGTTTGGTTGTGTTCTTTTGAATATTTTCTCTAACAAGAGACAATAACTCAAACTCATTGACATTTTGCGCAATAATATTACTCATCGCACGCCGTCTTGCAGTTTCACTACCGGAAACTTCAACTCCATAGCCTCTTTTTCTGATCAAGGATAATCCATAGCTACTTAGGGGTTCCTCTAACTTATTTAAGTCAGTACTTACTGTAGCAATGGTTACATTTAAATCATTGGCTAATGAAATTAGTTTAATTGGATCAGCTGCTTCTAACAAGGCACAAAATATCATCGTTTGACGTTCTTCTGGGGTGTATTCAGTATGCGATAAATTAAAGAGAAATAACTGTAATTCCTCTATATTAGTAGGGCTTCCTTCAACCTGAATACCTTTTCCAGATTTTTTTATTAATTTTAAATCATATTCATTTAGAATATCTTCGACTCCCTTTAAATCTCTATGAATGGTGCGAACACTGACATCAATAGACTCGGCAAGTTCTTTTACCGTAATACCGTTCAAATTCGTTAGCAAAGATTCCAGTATTTGTCTTTCCCTAGCCGAAACATACATGACCGTCACTCCATTCCTTTACTTATTTTACTGTTAGTTTCTGTGACAAAATTAAAATTCATACCCTTTATCTTAATAATAAAACGATTCGAATCACTATTACAACAAAAGGAAAACTCATTTTCGTCACTTTAATTGTTGACACTTTTTAATAACTATGACGATTGAGGTACAGTGGGTTATACTTATAAACTCTAAAATAAATCACCACATAAAACGAACAGTCGTACAAACAATTTTTTAGTTAGTAAAAAAATAGGAAAGAGCTATTTTCTAACTCATTCCTATTCCTAAATTTTATTTTAATAATTCAACCAGTTCATCATACTTAGGACTATTCAAAAAGTTTTCAACAGATATATGATGCGCATTCGGCAACTTCGCCTTTGCACGATCTGTTAAATCCTGATGAGTTACAACAATGTCAGCATCAGCAGGAAGATTATTAATCGAAGTATTTGTTACGACTATATCTAAACCAGCTTTCTTAAATTTATTCTTAAGCACTGACGCACCCATTGCACTAGAACCCATTCCTGCATCACAAGCAAAGATCACCTTTTTAACTTCGCCTTTTACGATAACATTTTTCGTTTCTTCTTTTTCTGATGAAGAAACAACTGAACTTTTTTTACCTTTCATTCCTTGCATCTTTTCAGCTGCAGCTTCTAAGTCAGTATCTTCTGCCTTTTTCTTACTCGTTTTTAAAATTAATGAAGCAACTATGAATGAAACAGCTGTTGCAACGACAACTCCAGCAAGTACAGCAAAGTAGTCGCCCCTCGGTGTCATTGCCATTAATGCAAAGATACTTCCTGGTGAAGGCACAGCTACCAATCCAGCACTAAACATATTAAATGTAAATACCCCACTTGCCCCACCTGCAATAGCAGCGAAAATTAATGCAGGTTTCATTAAAATATACGGGAAGTAAATTTCATGAATTCCACCAAAGAAATGAATAACGATTGCTCCTGGTGATGATTGCTTTGCCATTCCAGTTCCAAATACCCAATAAGCCAACAAAATCCCAAGCCCTGGACCAGGGTTTGTTTCAAGTAAGAATAAAATTGATTTGCCAGCTTGTGCAGCTTGTTCAATGCCAATTGGACTTAAAATACCGTGATTGATTGCATTATTTAAAAATAATACCTTTGCTGGTTCTATAAAAATACTAGCTAAAGGTAATAAACCAGCACCAATAATTGACTCTACTCCAGCAGCTAAAAATTGGTTTAAACCTAAAACTACTGGCCCTACTCCTACAAATGCTAATAACGTTAACGCCCCTGCTATGATACCCGCTGAAAAATTGTTAACAAGCATCTCAAAGCCTTGTTTAACTTTTCCATCTATCTTTTGGTCGAATTTCTTTATTAAATAACCACCAAGTGGCCCCATGATCATTGCACCTAAAAACATCGGGATATCTGCTCCCACAATTACCCCCATTGTTGCTGTAGCACCAACTACTCCACCACGAACATCATAGATCATCTTACCCCCAGTATATCCAATTAAAAGAGGTAATAAGAAAATGATCATTGGCCCAACTAGTTCTGCCAATCTTTCATTTGGAAACCATCCGGTAGGAATAAATAAAGCTGTTATAAACCCCCAAGCTATAAATGCCCCGATATTAGGCATGATCATTCCACTTAAATAACTTCCAAAACGCTGAATTTTCACTCTTACATCTGAGTTACTTTTTGTATTATTCATTTTGTTTCTCCTTTCAAAAATTTTATTTTTCTTGTTGTCCTTCTTACAATTTCTATATTAAAACGTTTTCATCTTCAGTTCCATCTAAACAAAATTCTATTTTGTCATTTTTATTGTTGTCATTTTTATTAAAACCTTGCAAAATAGGTTTTTTAATTTAGAATGGCAACATCAATAATATAGTCTACTACGCATTATTGCTTTGAAGTAAACCCCGTTAATATTCTACCGAATTAATTTATGAAACTCACATACGTTATAATTTTGACTGTCATGTAAATAATGTTATTAAGGTAAACACCGCTACATCTCAAATTACTTAAAAAGGAAATGGTGTAACAATGAGATGTGCTGTATATATTCGAGTTTCAACTGATAAGGAGGAACAAAAAGCATCGTTAAAGTATCAAAAGGAGCTTTTTTATAAGTACATTGAGGAAAAAGGATGGGACATTTATCAATTTTATGTAGATGTACAGACAGGAACTACGGGAAAAAGAAAATACCTTCAAAAAATGATTGAAGACGCTCAAGAAAAAAAGTTCGATATCATCTTAGCTAAATAACTTTCTCGTCTGGCTCGCAATGGGGAGTTATCCTACAAAATTAAAAACCTTTGCGAGCATCAAGAGATCCATATCATCACTCTAGATAATGCGATTAATACATTGACATGTAACACTAACATGTTTGGTTTATATGCATGGATGTATGAACAGAGTCACAAAATACAAGCAACCGTGTGAAAGAGACATTACGGACGAGAGCCAAAAAAGGGCTTTTCCATGGATCTAATCCTCCATACGGATATGAAGTTATTGAAGGAAAACTGCATATTAGAAACGACGATACCCCTAATATTGTAAAAAGGATTTTTGGTGAATACCTAGCTGGAAGTGGTCGAGAAAGTATCGCAAGAAGACTGTATAACGAGGACATTCCAACACCTGCTGATATAGCCGGGAAAATAAATGCGGGAGATAAATGGAATGACTCAACAATTAAGCTTATTCTCACCAACCCTCATTACGTTGGTGACTTAGTACAAAGTCGTTCAACTACTGTCAGTGTTACGAGTAAGAAGCTCAATCAAAGAAGTCTAAGCAAAACCTTCAAAAGCAACTCGATAAAATTGAGAAACAAGTCAATTGAAGTTAAGGCTGATGGAACGCCTATTATTCACTATCGTTTTTCAGCTCCAAAAATCAAATAAACAAAGCAGGAATCCCCTATTTGGGGGCTCCTGCTTCTTTAAAAACTATCTACGAGACGCACTCCACGTGGCTGGAATAAGTAATATTGACACCTATTAATAAAGAATAAAGAGATGCGCAGTTGTTCACCTTTTAGTTTTATATTACTTTAGTGTTACAAGGTTTTATATCACCCCTTTACGAGAAGTAATTCTTTTCTAAACTAATTACCCACATAAAGTAAGAGTATTAAAAACGGCTGCACTCATAGGGGTACAACCGTTTTTGTAAGGAATAATTTCCTCGATTTAACGATATGCTATTGCGCTTTCTGTAGGGGTTGCACTTTTACTGCATTTTTCCCATATGTTAAT
>SKOL01000197.1 GCA_007120055.1 Anaerobacillus sp. | reverse complement strand
GGTGCAGCAAAATGTTAGATGTAAAAATGGAAGGAAATAAAGCAATTATTGATGTTCGGGAAAAAGTTTTAAGAGGAGAACACCCGAAAGATGAAGTTTTACAATTTGTGAAAAATGCGCCTGAGGGGACAACCTTTGAAATTCATTTACCACTTCGAGGAGAGCCGATGGTGCAATTACTCAAATCGAACGGGTTGAATGCATACATCGAAGAATTAGCACCGGAGCACTTTAGGATTATTGCGGAATAGTTTGTAGTACGGTTTGTTTTAAATGTGTTTACCCGTGATCCTGGTTACACGGCAGTGAGTCTAGCTTAAGCTGTTGGCCAGGTTTTAAAACGTGCATTAACATCTTGATGAAGTATTTGAACCAGAAAAAATTGAAAACCATGTAGGATTGAAAAAACCACCGTCGAGTATCTTGCCGGTGGTTTTTTCAATTTTTCTTGTAATTACAATAATCTAGGAGAAACGCCTTCTATTTTAACTTACGGTTTTTATAATAGTAAAGAGGTTAATATCTGGTACTTTAAAGACGGAGCGGACACATTGAGGAGGGGGAACTCTTGAAAACATATCCGACCATTCAGAAATTGTGTAAAGAAATCAAGGTTAATGATGATATCGGTGCGCGAGACTTAACGGCGATAGAAGCTGATTTAAAGAAGCTTTTAGAAGTATTGCCAGTTTTAGATTGTGATAAATACAGAGTTGGTCTACTTAAGTTTGTTTGTCTACCGAGTAGATATGCGTATTATAGAAATTCGAATACATCCATCGTGATCACGACGAAAAATAAACAAGAGGGATTAACTGCCTTTATACATGAATTTGGTCATTTAATCGATTATAAAAATGGAGAAGATGGTCGAAAACCTTATTCTAAAGTTTCAAAAGATGATCGTTGGCACGAGGTTGTCAAAGTTTTTCGGAAGCAGCATGAGAGACACTCCGAAAAGGATACAGAGCTTGTATTTAACGACAAGAAAGATCAATGGGTCGAACGGGAGATATGGTCCTCGTATGATAAGTATGTAAGATCGTCAGTAGAGATTTTTGCAAGAGGGTTTGAAATCTATGTCACTCAAAAAGTTGGAATAAAGTTTATTGGTAAAAGCAAATCGAAAATGAGAAACAATCTTCTCTGGTATCCTTCAGGAAAAAAAAGCATAGAAACGATTATTAATTTTTATGAGGAGTTTTTTGCAAGGTGTGATAAATAAATGAAAGGAATTGCTTATTATTTATAACCGTTAAAATTTTTTGGGTGGAAAGCTCCCACTTAAATAAATATGTATGATATTAGTTAAAATTACATAAAAGGAATATCCGTGCTTTCTGGTTATGACCTGATTAGTATCTTCACTATATTTTGGGTGGTAAGCTATTAGGAGAAATTAATATCGTGTGACAAATAAAAAAAGTTAGAGAAAAATTAACCTCTCAAACTTTTTTTATTTGTTAGAAGTTTATCTTATTGACTAATATTATTTTCTTTACCATCTTCTGTTGTAGTATTGGCTGATCTACTAAGAATTGTGCATCCAAAAAGGATTGCAATTGAACTTATTAGAAAAATAGAAACCAGACCAATGATGTTTGCTAATGCACCAAAAGTAATTGGGGTAATTATTTGGGTGAGTCTATTAACAGTTAGACGAATTCCTAGAGCTTCAGCTACTCGTCCTTGTATGGCTGATTCTATGGTTAAAGAAATGGTGAGCGGTTGACCAATACCAACGCTCATTCCAAGCAAAAATGCGATAATTATTGCTAAGAATAAATTCGAGATAAAAGGTAGAAAAATAAACAATATTCCGCAAATAAACATTGAGCTTAAAAATAATTTATGGCTACCAAGCCATTTGATTAGGGTTGATAAGTAAAATCTTATAATAACACTTGCTAATCCATGGATAGAGAATACGATTCCGATGGTAGCATGGCTATAGCCAAACTCTAAAGCTAATAAAGGAAAGAAAGTTTGGTATAAATCTCTAGCGAATAGTACAAGAAGGCTAAAAATCAATGCTACCCTTAATTCTTTAATTCCTAACAAATCTGATATGGCCGATTTGCTAGGATGGGGGGGACTATAATCATTTATTGTTTCAGGGAATTCATTAGGAATAATAGTTATAATGATACAACTTAATAAACCAAAAACCGCCATACTAAAAAAAGTTGTTTGAAAACTTGAATTATCACTGATTATTCCACCAAGAAGGGGGCCTAGTAAACTACCTAAGGCCACACCGAAACTAAACCAGCCCACATATTTATTTCTGCTTTCCTTAGTAGAAATTCGTCCAACATAATCTTGTGCTGATAGTATTAATACTGTCTGTGCAGAGCCTGTAATAATTTGAGAAATACAAAGTCCTATAAATCCTTGGAAAATTCCCGGTAATAAAATCCCTAAAACTCCTAAGTATCCACCAATTAATAACGTTGTTTTAGAATTTAATTTGTCAACCCTTTTTCCAAGATATATAGCAAAAAATAGAGGGAATAGTGAAAATAGACTTGTAATAAATCCAATGGTAATGACACTAGCACCTAATTCGTTAGCAAATAATGTAACAAATGGTCTAGTACCCATTACCATTAACATATATAGGCCAGCAATATTAACAATATAAAAAATTTTCATTTGAGACACCACTTTTGGTGGGATAAGTTAAGAGGTTACATATGTCCCTCTCTTTTTCAAATAGCTTACCAAACCGCCGTCATTTATAATATCCATCATTACTTGAGGCATTTTACTTCCTTTATAGGAACAATTAGTATTTACGTTTTTAACAATCCCTTTTCCCAAGTAAATGACCAACTCATCAAAATCGGAAATGGTGTGATCAGGAATTTCTATGATCGGTAAACCGATATTTATTGCATTACGATAAAATATTCTAGCAAAAGACCGAGCGATTACGACTGATACCCCAGCTTTTTTCAAAGCCAAGGGGGCCTGTTCTCTGGATGAACCACACCCAAAGTTTGATCCTGCAACAACAATATTTCTATCTTTTAATTTAGTAAGAAAATCGGGATCTAGATCCTCAAAAACATGGTCTGCTAAATGTTGAAGATTAAGAGTCTTTGTGTATTTCCCGGCGATAATTCGATCAGTATCAATATTATTTCCATAAACTATAGCTTTTCCTGTAATATTCAATGTCTTACCTCCCTTGTTACATTGGATGGACTTGTGATTTTGCCAGTTAATGCAGAAGTAGCTACACTACTAGGGGAAGCTAAATAAACATTTGAGTTTTTGTTACCCATTCTCCCTCGGAAGTTTCGGTTGGTTGAAGAAATAATTGTTTCGTTATTTCCTGGTACTCCTAAGTGAGTGCCAACACAAGGCCCACATCCTGAGGGTAGGAAAGTAGCTCCTGCAAGTGTTAACTTTTCAACTGTTCCATCTCTAAGAGCACTAAGGTATATACTTCTAGAGGCCGCAGCGACCATAAGTCTTACATTCGGATGAACCTTCTTCCCTTCTAGTATATTGGCAGCTATGTGTAAGTCTTCTAATCTTCCATTTGTACAACTACCAATAAATGCTTGGTGAATTTCAGCACCTTCAACTTCAGAAATTGTCTTGATATTTTCTGGAGAGTGAGGAACAGCTATCTGCGGTTCTAGTTTTGAGACATTAAATGTATATTCTTTTTCATAATGAGCGTTTTCATCAGGAGCTAACTTTTCGAATTCATATGGTAGTTCTAACCCGGTTGTGTCAACAAAGCCAACTTTGGCTCCCATTTCTATAGCCATGTTAGAAATGGTTAAACGACTATCTAAACTTAAATCAGTAATTGCTTCACCGGTAAATTCAATGGCTTTATAGGTTGCACCATCTATGCCTAGCTGGCCTACTAAAAATAAAATTAAATCTTTTGCTGTGACACCATCTTGAAGCTTTCCATTTAGATTAATTTTGATTGTTGGTGGTACTTTTAACCATGTTTTTCCTGTAAGTAATATTGCTGCTAAATCGGTAGAACCTACACCTGTTGCAAAAGCCCCTAATGCACCATAGGTACATGTATGAGAATCAGCACCAATTACTAATTGACCTGGTTTAACATGGTGATTGTCTATCATTAATTGATGACAAATCCCTTCTCCAACATCATATAATGTAGCTCCCTGCCCACTTACAAATTCACGAATTAAACTATGCAAGTTAGCGATGCGTTCATTTGGAGCAGGGGATGCATGGTCGATAACAAAAACAACCTTCGACGGATCCCAAACATTTTTTCCTCCCATTTCTTCAAATCCTTTAATAGATAATGGTGCAGTCGTATCCGACGCCATAACAGCATCTACATCTACAATAGCTATTTCATTTTGGTAAACTAGTTTATCTGTGTGTGATGATACAATTTTTTCTACTATTGTTTGATCCAATGGACATCAACCTCCTAATTATTAATTGATTATGGAAAGTACAAAAAGGATTTTAGTTATTATTCATTTAAAATTATTTGTTTCGTATTGTGAATTACACTTTCATTCTACGGTACCTTTGTTTTTTTTGTCAATAAAATATTTTGAAATTTTTGTATATTCAAACATGTATTAAGAAATAAAAAAACTTGATACAACAACAACTTTAAGTGAATTTTCAGATAAATCAAAATTTATTGTTGACTAATCTTTTGAAATTTATTATGATTTAATCAATTCACCAGACGAAATTAAAAATCACTGGGTGAAACTAATTGGGTTATTTTGAGAAAACAGTTCATTTTTAGTGTTTTTTATTATATATTAAAATTAAACTGTTTTTATACAAGGAGCTATGAATATGAGTGAAACTGTCCGTTCTGTAGAAAGAGCAATTGAGATATTGTCGTGTTTTTCTATTGAAAAACCAAGATTAACCGTAGCAGAGATTAGTAATATTACAGGATTAAATAAATCAACTGCATTTCGATTACTTGCATCTTTAGAGAGTAAAGGTATGGTAGAAAAAATAACCAATACTCACCAATATAAACTTGGTATTAAAATTTTGGAATTAGGCAATGTTGTTCAAAGTTCAATAGAACTTCGAAGTATTGCATTCCCAGTTATGAAAAGGCTTTCAGAGGCGGTTAAGGAGACTGTAAACATTAATATCATACAAGGGAATCACCGGGTTTGCATTGAGAAGATAGACGGTACTCAATTATTGAGAAAAGTATCTGAAGTAGGAAAGTTACTCCCATTACATAAGGGAGCTTCAGGTAAATTGTTATTAGCTTTTTGTCCACAAGATAAAATTATTAGTGTATTAAAGGAAAATAAAGATACGTTGACAGAAGATGAATTGAATAAATTGAAAATTGAACTATTTGACATTAGAGATCAAGGGTTCGCAACAAGTGATAATGAAAGGCTAGATGGCACTTCTTCTATATCTGCAGCAGTTAGGGATTATACAGGAAACGTAGTTGGAGGTTTAACTATCTCGGGTCCATCTGTCAGGTTTTCTCAAGAAAAGATTAATTTTTTCATAGAAGAAGTTTTGAAAGCCAGTGAAAAAATCTCGAGTGAATTAGGTTATAACAAAGATAAAGTAAATAAATCAATAAGTTCTAAATGACTTTAAATGAAGATAGTTATTTAATTTAGGAGGGGATTATGCTTAAAAGAACACAGTTACTTACAGATGTTTTAGTCATCGGAGGAGGGGCGGCAGGAGTAATATCAGCATTAAAGGCTCATGAATTAGGTGCTGACGTGACTATTATCTGCAAACAAAAAGTAGGAAAGAGTGGTAATACAATTGTATCAGGTTCAGCCTTTTCTGTAGTAGTGAAAGAAGAGAGTAACCCTGATAATGAGGAAGTTTTTTATGATGATTTAATTAAATCCGGTAAAGGAATTAATCACCCCGAATTAGCTAAAGTTTTGGCTACAAACTCTAGTCAAACGATTGGATGGTTAGAAAACCATGGAATGAAATTTTTTAAAAAAGACAATGAATATGTAAAGAGACAACCACCAGGGCATTCATACCCTAGATCAGTGCCTACTGAGTGGGAAGGGTATTCCTATATGGCAAGAGGACTGTCGTTTATGAAACCGCTTCATCTTTCTGTACTGGAGAAGAAAATTAAAATTCTCGAGCATTCAATGGTTTACAATTTAGTAAAACAAAACAATAAAGTAGTTGGCGCAATAGCAATCGATGCGAAAAAAAACGAACTGATTGAAATCGCTTGTAAAGCGGTTATATTAGCAAATGGTGGGGCTGGTAATATGTTCTCACAAAATAATAATACAGTAGGAATTACCGGTGATTCGTATGCTTTGGCATATGAAATTGGTGCAATATTAAAAGATATGGAATTTGTACAATTCTATCCAACAATGATGATTGAACCTATTAAAATGCCTGCTTCAAATCCTTTATTCGGAGATGGTGCAGTATTAAGGAATAAACGGAAGGAGTTGTTTGTCCATAATTATGTAGAGGGTGGTGATAGAGTAGCAACAAGGGATAAGATGGCTCAGGCAATTTTTCAAGAAGTGAGAGATGGAAATGGTGTAAAAGGGGGTGTATATTTCGATTGTAGTCAAATTCCTAAAGAAGTACTGGAAACAAAATATGTACATTTTTGTAGACAATTAAGAAAGAATAAAATTGACCCATATAAAGATATGGTAATCGTGTCACCTACAACTCATTATTTTTTAGGTGGGATAAAGATAAATTCAAAATGTGAGAGTAATATTTCTGGCCTTTATGCTGCTGGAGAAGCAGCGACAGGGATTCATGGAGCAAATAGGCTTTCAGGGTGTTCAATAGCGGATACTGTAGTGTTTGGCATTATTGCAGGTGAGGAGGCTGCTCGATATTCTAAGGAATGTAAATTAGAAAATATAGAAGCGACTTGCGGTATCGGAATTCAGAATATTCAAAAACTATTTCAATATAAGAATAATAGTCATCGTATTTCGGAAAAAAGAGAATTACTTCGCGATATAATGTGGGATTGTGCTTCTGTTATCCGAGAAGAAAAGAAATTAAATGAAGGTTTATTTAAACTTCTTGAACTAGAAAAAAATCTTGATCACATATTGATTGAAAATAGTAAAGATTTAGTTTCCTATAGAGAATTAACTAATATGATTACTGTTGGAAAACTAGTCATACAAGGGGCTTTAAAGAGAAAAGAAAGTAGAGGGTCACATTGGAGAATAGATTTTCTAAATGAGGATGAGAATTATATTGGTAATCATGAGTACTATCAAGAAGGAGAAAGATTAAATATAAACTTTTATCCAATTTAAATTTTAAATTAATCTAGGGGGGTATTAAATTTCATGAAAAAAACGTCTGTTTTTTCAATTCTAGTAATCTTTGTATCTATTTTAATGGCAGGTTGTTCTTTAGAAAGCAGTGACGGTGATAAGTTTTTACGTATAGGAACTGCGAGTATGGGTGGAAACTTTTTCCCACTTGGAAGTGCTATTTCCCAAATTATTACTAACAACGTAGATGGATATAATGGTAGTGCACAAGCAACTGGTGGTTCTGCTGAAAATGCTAACTTTTTAGAGTCAAAGGAAATCGAATTAGCGTTAATTCAATCCGGTACACTTAGGGAAGCTTATAATGGTACAGATAGTTTTGAAGGGCGTCCTATTAAATCAATTAGAGGGATTACTTCGATATACTTTAATGAGTTTCACATACTTGTAAGAAAAGATTCTGGAATTGAAAAAGTAGAAGATATTAAAGGAAAAAGAGTAGCGGTAGGACCTGTTGCAAGTGGAATTGAAATTAATACAAATCAGCTTCTATCTCAATACGGAATCACTCCAGATGATTATAGTGCATTTCATGGTACGAGACAGGAAGCTACGGAAGCTTTACAAACTGGTAGAGTAGATGTGCATATTTACGGAACAGGGGTAGGAAGTTCTCAAGTTTCAGAACTTATGAGAACAGGTGATATTAAATTAATTCCAATGACACAAGAAGCTATAGACACGATGATTGATGAGTTTCCAGATTTCGGATCTTCTGTCATCCCTGCAGGATCGTATGAAGGTCAAGATGCAGATATTCTGACAGTAGCAGGATCTTCATTGTTAGTAACAAGAGAAGATATGCCAGAAGATGATATTTATAATATTATAAAAACGTTATTTGAACATAAGGAAGAGTTAATTAGCCATCACCAATACTTCCATCAGATGAATGAAGAGACAGCAACTCTCGGAATGTCGGTACCTTTACACCCGGGGGCAGAAAAATACCTTAAGGAAATAGGTGTTAAATAAAATTTGATTGGAGGTTCTCATAATGGGAAATAACTCATCCTCAAAAGTTAAGAAGGTGATCGAAAGTAAGAGGCGCAAATTTGAAGGTAAATGGAAGGTAGCATTAACTATAATTACAATTGCATTATCATCATTTCAACTTTATACTGCAGCGTTTGGTACATTTTCACCTACAATACAAAGGAGCATACATTTAACGTTTATTTTAATCCTAGTTTTCATTTTGTTCCCAGCTACAAAAAAATCACCGAGGAATAAAATGACCATATTTGATTTTATATTGATAGGTATTGCTAGTTTTTCCACTCTTTATTTAGTATGGAGGTTCCCCGGATATGTACGGTCGGGGGGCCTACATACAAGTACAGATATTTATGTAGGTTTGATAAATCTTCTGATAGTCATTGAAGCAGCGCGAAGAGCAATTGGTAAAGCATTACCAATTATTGCAATTATTTTTATCACCTATATATTTACAGGTCCTTTGATTCCTGGACCATTAAAGCATAGTGGTTTTTCTATTGAGCGTATTGTTCAACATTTATATTTAACAACTGAAGGTGTTTACGGTCAAATTTTAGGAGTTTCAGCCACGTATATTTTTCTATTTATTCTTTTCGGAGCATTTTTATCCGTAACTGGAATGTCAAAGTTATTTAATGATATTTCCTTGGCTATTGCTGGACATACGAAAGGTGGTCCGGCAAAGGTTTCGGTAATCTCAAGTGCTTGTATGGGAACAATTAGCGGGAGTACATCAGCGAATGTAGTAACAACAGGTGCTTTTACAATCCCACTGATGAAAAAAATAGGTTTTAAGCCACATTTTGCTGGAGGAGTAGAAGCTGCTTCTTCTGCTGGTGGTCAAATTATGCCACCGATAATGGGGGCAGCAGCATTTTTAATGGCTGATGCACTTGGTATTCCTTTTGTCCATATTTTAGGGTATGCATTAATTCCAGCAATTCTTTATTTCACAGGAATATTAGTTATTCTTCATCTTAGATCATCAAGGATGGGATTAAGAGGATTAGATAAATCCGAGTTACCTAATATATGGAAGGTGCTAAAAGATGGTTGGCATTTATTAGTTCCAATTATCGGCTTAGTTTATCTACTTATTCAGGGGCATAACGCAATGTATGCTGGAGTATGGGGGATTGTCTTAGCTGTAGTATTTAGTTCCTTTAGAAAACACACTAGGATTAACCTTAGAAAATTAATAGAAGCGATGGAAAAAGGAGCTCTAAATGCAGTTCCTGTAGCAAGTGCATGTGCAATCATTGGTATTGTCATTGGTATTACATCATTGTCAGGGTCTATTTTAGCCATGGGATCTGCCATTTTACAAATGAGCGGTGGTATCTTATTCACTACGTTACTACTAACCATGGTTATTGCAATCATCATCGGGATGGAGTTGCCAACGACAGCAAATTATATTTTAACTAGTGCAATTGCCGCACCTGCTATTGTTGCTCTTGGAATAGAACCCATTTATGCTCATATGTTTGTATTTTATTTTGGAATTCTATCAACCGTTACCCCTCCTGTGGCGTTAGGTGCTTTTGCTGCAGCAGGTATTGCAGGAAGTGATCCAAATAAAACTGGTTTTTCTGCGTTGAAATTAGCGATTGTCGGATTTATTATTCCGTATATGTTTATATATTCACCGGCTTTACTTTGGGCTCCGGATTCAACAATTACTCAAATTGTAGTTCCTCTTATTACTGCAATTGTAGGAGTGATTTGTATTGGGACAGTGATGGAAAGGTATCTTCTAACAAAGATTACTATTTTAGAGCAGCTTTTAATGGGCGTCGCTGCATTTACATTGATTAAGAGTGATGTATTGACAGATACTATTGGACTATCAATCTTTGCGCTCATATTACTAAATCAAATTCGAAAATCAAGGCAAGAAAAAACATCGACAGTTTCTAAAGAAGCATTAGTGTAATTAGAAATAAAATGAAATTTAATTGAGAGATGACTCAAATATGTCTAGTGTTTTTGTGATAGGATTCACCTTTAATTCACTTCAGATGAAGTTTAAGCGATCTCACTTTCATTTTGAGTCAACCTCAGTATCTTGAAGATATTTCCATTCAAATTCATTAACTAAGAGAGGAGAATAGGAAATGAAAAAAAACAGGGATTTAACAAATGGTCCTTTACATGGAATTAGAATTTTAGATTTGTCGACGATGATTGCAGCTCCTTATGGTGCTACATTATTAGGAGATTTTGGTGCAGATGTAATAAAAGTTGAAATACCAGGTAAAGGTGATTCATTAAGACAAATGGGACCTTTTCACAATGATGAACCGTTGCGTTGGCCGGGACTTGCACGTAATAAGAAATCATTAACGTTGGATTTACACGCAGAAGAGGGACAAAATATTTTAAAACAGCTTGTTAAAAAGTCAGATGTTGTTATAGAAAATTTCCGACCAGGGACATTAGAGAAGTGGAACGTTGGCTATGAAGAGCTTAAAAAGGTAAATCCAGATTTAATTATGATACGTGTAACTGGCTATGGTCAAACCGGTCCATACTCAAGTAAGGCTGGATTTGGTACACCTGCAACCGCTTTCAGTGGCTTTACGTATTTACATGGATATAAAGATCGTCCACCAATAAGTCCGTCTTTCTCGCTTGTGGATTATATTACTGGGATTTACGTAGCTTTTGCTACATCTACAGCACTATACCACAGAGATTGTGAGGATGGTGGGAGCGGGCAGTTTGTTGATATTGGTCTATATGAATCAGTGTTTCGTATGATGGAATTTTTAATAGCAGACTATGACCAAAACGGCATAGTAAAAGAAAGGACACCGGGTTTAAGTGGACATTCAAGCCCAGCAGGGACATTCCAGACGAAGGATGGTCATTGGGTAGTTTTAGTGACAAGTTCAGATAGAACGTTTGATCGTCTTGCTTCAGCAATGGGAAGAGAAGATATGCTTGAGGATGAAAGGTACTATACAAATTCAGAGCGTCTTAAGAGGTTTGAAGAGACGAACGGAATTGTTGCAGACTGGGTAAAAACAAAAACTAGAGATGAGTTGCAAAATTTACTAGATGAATACGGGGTACCAGTAAGTCCGATAAATAGTATAAAAGATATCTTTGAAGATGAGCAATTTAAAGCGAGAAATAACATAGTTGAAGTGGAGCATCCGAGGCTTGGTAAAGTAAAAATTCCAGGAGTCGTTCCAAAGTTTTCAGAAACTCCTGGCTCTATCCGACATTCGGCACCTGATCTAGGTGAACATTCAGAAGAAATTTTACAGGATTTATTACAACTAGGAGAAGAGCAAATTAACGAGTTAAAAGAAAAGAAAGTGATATAGGAAAAAAGGAAAGGAATTGAAACTATGACATATCCTAAACAAGTAACTATTACTGAAGTATGTCCTAGAGATGGTTTTCAAAGTTTACCAGAATTTATTCGAACTGAAGAAAAAGTAAACTATGTAAACTTATTAATAGAATGTGGTTTTAAACAGGTGGAAGTAACCTCATTTGTACACCCTAGAGCAATTCCCCAATTAAAAGATGCGGGTGAAGTGTTAAAAAAAATCAACCGTCCTGATGGTGTAAAGTTACGCGCTCTAGTTCCTAATTTAAAAGGGTTGGAACGAGCTATTGAAGCGAATGTCGATAAAGTGAAGTTAATGCTTTCTGCAACAGATTCTCACAGTTTAAATAATGCTAACTCTACTACTATAGAGGCAATGAATGGGTTTCTACCATTGGTGAAAGTGGCTGATAATACATCTATTCAACTAGGTGGCTCTATTTCAGTGGCATTTGGCTGTCCTTACGAAGGTAATGTACCCATTGAGCGACACATTGAAATTTGTGAAAGATATGAACAGTTGGGAATAACTGATATTTCACTTGCGGATACTACTGGAATGGCAAATCCATTAAAAATAAAAAATGTTGTAACAGTGCTAACAGAGAAATTCCCAAAGTTTAATTTCTCGCTACATCTCCATAACACTAGAGGGATGGCTTTTGCTAATGCAATTGCCGGAATGGAGGTTGGAATCATCGATTTCGATAGTTCAGTTTCAGGGTTGGGTGGTTGTCCTTATGCACCAAATGCTAGTGGAAATATCGCAACTGAAGATTTAGTACATGGTTTTGAAGAGATGGGTATTTCTACTGGTATCAACTTAAATAAAGTGATTGAAATTGGAAGACAGTTACAAAACCAATTTCCTAACCATTCCGATAGTTTTATTCTTAAAGCTGGGAGGTGCTCAGATTTGCACATTGCCCCCCAAAAACAACAGAAAATCGGAAAATAGAGGATATACCTTGTGGGATTTACATTTAATGGAACAATTTTATACGATTAATTCATTGTTAGATTAGGAAAAAGTAACCGTCCCGCCCAAAAATGTAAGGATAGTTACTTCTTTTTAAAAAACTTTTGGGCTACCACTCGACTAATAGGTGAGTGAAACAGACCGGACGTCCATAGCGTTCGGTCTATTTTAGTGAGAGACAGTGAAAAAATTTGGTGTACTTTCCGTATTGGTTGTGGTTCGATTAGAAGCAGGAATCGCAAAAAAAGCGAGAATTAGTTAAATTATCACTTTAGACTGATAGTATACTGCTCAAACTACCGGATTAGAGAAAGGGGTACAGTATGAATTCTACTATTAAAAATATATATTGTGTTGGTCGAAACTACGTTTTGCATGCGAAAGAATTAAATAATGAGGTTCCAACTTCTCCATTTATATTTTCTAAGCCGACCCATGCGGCCGTCGAAGCGAACGGACAAACGATTGTTTTACCTGGTGATCGTGGGGCGGTTCATTATGAAGTGGAATTTGTCATTAAAGTCAGCAAAGATTATCAAAAAGGGATCAAAGTTGACGAAATCGTAGAGTCGATGGCAGTCGGGATCGATTTCACTTTGCGGGATGTCCAAAGTGAATTGAAGAAAAAAGGGCATCCATGGCTTTTAGCGAAAGGCTTTCCGAATTCAGCCGTATTAAGTAAGTTTATTGATTTCCCTGGTGAAGAGGCTTGCAAAAAAAGAAATTTCTCTTTGAAGAAGAATGGTGAACATGTACAAATAGGGAACATAAAAAACATATTGTTTGATTTACAAACGATTATTGATTTTAGTGGTGAGAACTTCGGACTAGGGGAAGGGGATATTATTTTTACCGGGACTCCTGAAGGGGTTGGCCCAGTTTGTAGTGACGATCACTTTGTATTATTATGGGGCGAAGAAGTTCTTGGAGAGTGTAAAGTTTTATTAAAATAATAGATTTGATGACAGCTATATACGACTCCATGTTAAGGGCGTTAACGAGGATATTTATGTAGCATTCAAGCTATAAAAATGACGTATAAGGGCAAATTTTCTAGGAGGTTTATGGACAGGATTTACTTGAAAAAATATGTAGCTAGTTTTTTAGACCTGCGGTGAGGTTACCGCAAGTTTCTGCTTTATATGAATGGTGACATTGTGAGCGTTGCGGACATGAAATCCCTTATTGCGCATGTTTGAGGGCGATTTTTCTATGTGAGCGGACATCTTGTTCCGTTATTTGCCGAAAACATCGTGGTTTCAGCCTTTTTTTAAGTACATAACGGAACGGATGTCCGCTATGTACTGCTAAACACAGTAAATGTCACAAATAGCGGAATGAATGTCCGGCAAGTTAAGGAAACGTAGATAGGAGTAACTTCTAGACATCCAATAGGGAGGAAAACGCTCAT
>SKOL01000179.1 GCA_007120055.1 Anaerobacillus sp. | reverse complement strand
ACCATTGGATCGATCATTCAATGAAAGGGTTATGATAAATGGCTAATGAAATAAAAATTTGCGACGTATGTCAGGCAACTAATATAAAAACACTTTTACCACGTATTAAAGACTTAGATGCAAATGCCGAAATCCATATCGGTTGTCAATCTTATTGCGGACCTGGACGAAAAAAAGCATTTGCTTTCGTTAATAATCGCCCACTAACAGCCCAAAACGAAGACCAACTGATCGAAAAAATAAAGAAAAAGCTAAAGTAAAGCGAGTCGCTTTCCAACGAGAAGGCGGCTTTTGTATGTTAATTTACAATGTAAAATTTACAATTGATGAAAGTATCGCTACGAAGCATAAACCCACGTTAATTTTGAATTTTAAATTGTAAATTAAAAGAGCTACGAAGCATCACCCCACACCAATTTTTAATTTTAAATTGTAAATTGTTAATTTATAATAGAAATATAAAAAGTCAGTTCGTTGTCGAAAGGGGTTCTTTTGTCGTGACTAGCATGTTAGGCAAGCTCGAGGAAGAAAAGGTGTTTAAAGATCCTGTTCACCGATACATACACGTAAAAGATCGATTAATATGGGAACTCGTTGGTACGAGGGAGTTTCAAAGATTAAGAAGAATTCGTCAGCTCGGGACGACTTATATAACGTTCCACGGGGCTGAGCATACTCGCTTTAATCATTCATTAGGTGTATATGAGATTATGCGTCGTATGATTGAGAATTTTAACGGGAGAGAGCATTGGGACGAGGGTGAGAGACTCGTTTGTTTAGCTGCTGCCCTACTCCATGATATCGGTCACGGTCCATTCTCTCATTCTTTTGAAAAAGTATTTAATACCGACCATGAAGAATGGACGAGAAATATCATTTTAGGTGATACGGAGATTAATCGTGTGTTAAAAGAGGCTGGAGTCGATTTTCCGAAAAAAGTTGCTGACGTAATTGCCAAAACATATTCTAACAAGCTTGTCGTTAGCCTTATCTCTAGTCAAATTGATGCTGATCGTATGGATTATTTGCAGCGAGATGCTTATTATACAGGGGTTAGTTACGGACATTTTGATATGGAACGGATTCTTCGTGTGATGCGACCGATGGAAGAACAAGCCGTTTTTAAACAAAGTGGCATGCACGCCGTTGAAGACTACATTATGAGTCGCTACCAAATGTACTGGCAAGTATATTTCCATCCTGTCACAAGAAGTTCAGAAGTTATTTTAAGTAAAATTTTACACAGAGCAAAGCACTTATATCAACAAAACTACGAGTTCAAGCTTCCGCCAACTCATTTTCAGTCGCTTTTTGATGAAAAACTGAGCTTAAACGATTATTTAAAGCTAGATGAGTCGATAATCATGTATTATTTCCAAATTTGGCAGGAAGAAGAAGATCGTATTTTAAGTGACTTATGTGTTAGATTTAATGATAGAAAATTGTTCAAGTACGTCGAATTCGATCCTAGTAAGCAATGGAATGATTGGCCGAAATTAATTGAGTTATTTAAAAAGGCGAATATCGATCCAGACTATTACTTAGTGATTGATTCATCATCAGATTTACCTTACGATTTTTACCGTCCAGGTGAAGAGGGCGAGCGAATTCCGATTTTCTTGTTAACTCCTACGGAGGAGTTAAGAGAATTATCACGAGAATCTGATATTGTTGAAGCGATCTCTGGGAAAAAACGCACAGACCATAAGCTATATTTTCCTTTAGATGTTTTAAACGATGAAAACGAACATGGAGAAGTGAAACGACAAATCAAAGAAATACTTTATAAATAGGGGGAGACTAGGTTGTTAAATGATCATGCGAAAATTATGGCGTTGATTTCCGAAGCTGGAGAAGTGATCGGACGTAAAAAGCTACAAAAAATCATCTACATCGCCAAAAAAATAAATTTCCCTTTTGTAGAACGCTACAATTTCCATTTTTATGGACCATATTCCGAAGAACTAACCCTTCGAATTGAGGAAATGTGTAACCTCGGTTTCGTTCATGAAATGAAGGAGAAAAAAGGCGGCTATTATCAATATCGTTATACGTTATCAGAAGAAGGTAAAAAGTTTTTAGGTGTTTCAAATTTAGATTTACCAAACTTAAAAGCATTTACGACCGATGTAAACGATAAAAGCTCACGTTTCTTAGAGCTCGTCTCGACGATCCTCTTTTTTGAGGAGCTAGAGAAACAAGAAATTATTGAAAAAGTTCACACCCTAAAAGCGAAACAAAACTACAGTGAAGATGAAATTAACGAAGCGTTCACTTACATTGAGAGCTTGAAGCAACTTCAATAGTGGACAAGCCTTCTTAGATGTAGTTTTGAGTTGGTTGTGGGAAGTGCTTCGAAGCAGATCTTAAGCAGTTGCCTCGAAGCTTTACCCACACCTAACTCAAAACTCTTCACTCAAAACTCAAAACTTAACTCAACACTAAAAAACGGCGACCCGTAGTCGCCGTTTTTTCTTTCTTATTGATCACTCATTCGAACCCCTGCTACACCGAAGTTCGTTTTTGCCATTTCTTCAACGTGAACAGACACTCTTTCTTTTGGGCAGTCAATTGATTCAACTACTGCTGCTGTTACATTTTCGATTAAAGCCTTTTTTTGGTCGTCATTACGACCTTCTAAAATTTTTACATGTACGATTGGCATGATGTGTTTTCTCTCCTTTTAAAAATATGTGAATATACATACACTAGATAGTATCATTCGACAAAGGCGAGAAAATTCCTTCATTTTCTTTAAAGTGAGTGTTCAAAAAGGAGGATAATCAGAGCCGAAAAGATACGCAAGCTATGATTACCGGACTTTTTGAACATCTTCTTAAAGCTTCCAACGTGCAATATATACTTTTTTTATGATAGACTAAATAAAAATTCGCAAGTAAAGGCAGGGATGTAAATGGACCTTTTAAATAATAACAACAAGAAAAAAGGTAGCGGCTTTAATATTTTAGGCGGTGAATCTGCTCACGGTGGTTATGGTGCAGGAACGTTAAACTTAGATCAAATGTCAGCTGTTTTTGTTGATGTAGAAGCAGGTGAAGCCTTTGTTGATATGGGGGCGATGCATGCGAGAAGTGAAGTAGAAAAAGGAATTAAATTTTTACCGAATAAAGAAGAAGTACCGAACGGAAAGCCGTATTGGCTCATTTGGGTTACTGTCGATAACAAACAAGAAGGCCCATATTATGCAGGGGTTACTGCTTGTGAGTTAACTGTCGACCGCGAAATTCGTCGAGGCTACAAAAGCTTACCAGAACACGTAAATAGAATGGATAAATCGTTAAAAAGACAGATCGTCGTTGACCATATGGATGAGAAGTCAAAACAAATTTTAGGCAACTTTTTAAAGAACTTTAACGAAAATATGTGGCAGCTTTCTGATCAAAAGTTAAAAGATGATTTAGTATAATGAATTTCACTCAGTAATGTAGATTTCTTGTTTTTTGTTTTTACTATAAGTAAACTACAATTAGTATAAAATTATTATACTAGGACATAAAAAGAGAGCTGTTCCAAAAGTGTCTGACACTTTTTTATGGGACAGCTCTCTTTTAATCCTTAAATGGTTTAAGGGTATAGACCCCCACCACAACGCGTAGCGTAGGTGGGAACTTTAAATCAGGTGGAGTCGAGATTCCATATGATTTTTCGATGTTTCAGCTTGCTGAAACGAGGTCGTGAATATCCAAGTTCAGTAGAAAATGCTACGAAGTACATCCCACACAACACAAAACTCAAAACTCTTCACTCAAAACTAAGAAATCAATCACCGCCAAACCATTTCTTTAATCGCTCAAACAGTTTTTCCTTTTTAACAGATTCAATTTCACCAATTTCCTCTTTTGCTTTTGAACGTTCAGACGGATCATCAATATGGTCTTGACAAAACTCCACGGGTTCTGTTCCTTTAATGAAATAACTAACATGCTGTACAGGACATGAATCGGTTGCTACTCGGCCGTTATCAGGATTTATAGCGACAGCTACAACATTTTTAGACTTTGGAAAAGGTAATT
>SKOL01000458.1 GCA_007120055.1 Anaerobacillus sp. | reverse complement strand
GATCTGGCCAATAAGGTTCGTATTTAGGCATGAAAAAAGCAGCTGCAACGACCGCAATAATGATCGTTGTTAATATATTTGTCCAAGCTTTTCCTCTAAACTCTCCAGACGACACTTGTTCTCTTTCCTCTAATCTCATTTTAAAAAGAATTGTCAATAAAAAGAACCCAGCGACGACAAGTCTAATGATTGCACTACTTGCATCATAAATCGTAAATGTATCAATAATAGTGACGTAAACAATCGTAATTACTAAAAACCAAAATATTTTTTTTAGGTGAAAAATCCAAAAATGAATTAAATAACTCGTGATCGCAAGTACTAAAAAAAGTAAAAAACTACGAAATTCATAAGTTAGTAAATCCATCTGGTTGCCAAGTAAGAAAGTTACATTTCTAGCAATATCTTCACCGAACAAAATTAACGTTGAAACACCTTCCTTAACAAAAGCCCCTTCATAAAATACGGTGTGAATTCCATACATCATGACAATAAAAAATAATGGAATAGTAATATAGAACGCTAGACGGAGATACATTACAACAAAACAAAATAGCGAAAACCATACAAAAACATGCAAGTTTCCAGTATCGGTGATAACAGGCAACGGTCGTAACCACTCCCACAGAACCATAAACGATAAAAAGTAAATAAAAATCATCGGTAGTGAAAAAATATTACGATTCTTCAGCAAAGGCTCCACCTCCTTGAAGATCGCTTTCGAAATTATTTTTCCCTAACACATAATAACGGGTATTTAATTTGTCTAATAAAGCTAGTTTGCTCTGCTCATATGAAGTAGGGTTTCCTGTATTTGTCACTAAGCAAAATGCGGTTTTAACCCCTCTTTTATTTAACCTTCTCAAATTCTCGACCATAGCCTCTGTTATTCTCGTTGAAATAATCACTAAGATTGTATCAGCAGTAATTTTATTAACTTCATTCACAAAAGCAAAGTCAAAAGCATTCCCTAAATGAAAGTTTAATTTTGCTAAATGCTCTAGCATACTCCCTTGATGAGTTTCGCCATAGTGAATCGGGTATCTACTAACACCTTTACCTACCGTTAATAGCCCAAGGTGAAACTGCTTTTTATAGCTATGCACCGTAAATGATGTAGCTAATTCAACCGCTTTTTCAAAAGTCATGGCGTCTTCTTTCGATTTTATGGAACAATCAACAGCGATAAGGAAGCGTTGACCAAGGTATTCTTCAAACTCTTTTGTCATTAATTTATTTATTCTCGCAGTAACTTTCCAGTCAATGCTCGTTAATCGATCACCTGGCACATATTCTCTGGAACCTGCAACAGATGTAATATCTTCAATTACTCGTTGAGACGTAATATAAGCTTCCGCTTCGTTTTCGTTGTACATATTTAAGCTTCTCAATTCCTGATAACTTGGGTAAACGACCACTTCAGTTTTAACCGTTACTTCTTTTTCTTTTGGAAAAAGTCCAAATAAATCACTCGTACGAACCTTCACCTTAGAGAATTGATATTCTCCTCTACTAGGCTTTCTAACCGTATAAGAGTGAACTAAATTCCTCTCAAAAGACGGATAAATAATACCTTTACTGTTAATATGACTGTTTTTTAATCTCCAGTCGTCAGGAATGATGTCTTCTAAAATAAAATAGAGAAATGGGAAAGGAAACTTCCGTTCAATCGTAATCGTGACACGTAAATCTTCCCCAGATACTAACCTTTCAGCATTTACTTTTCTAACCACTTGTAAATGACCGATCGGCATAAACGCATAAATAAGCGTCGTTAACACAACTAATGCGGTCGAGTAGAAAAGAAACCAACTAACAAACCCTCCTTGAAACATTGCATATACAAAAGTTGTCACTACTATTACCATTAGTAGCACTACCTTCATAAACGGATGAATATTCTTCATTAGCGAACAGCTTCTTTTCTAACTGGTATTTTCACACGTTGAATAATTTCATTTACAACAGTTCGAGTTGATACATTAGCAAACTTAGAATCTGAGTTCAGAATAATTCTGTGCCCTAATACGTAAGGTGCCAAAAATTTAATATCATCAGGAATCACATATTCTCGACCTTGAACAAAGGCATACGCTTGAGCCGTCTTCATAAGAGCAATCGAGCCCCTTGGACTTGCCCCTAAATACACCGAATTGTGATCTCTCGTTTCTTTTACAATAGAAATAATATAAGATTTTACAGATTCATCTACATAAACTTCTGTAACCTCTCTTTGCATTTGAAGCAACTCTTCTAAAGAAAGGACTGCTTCTAAACTTTCAATAGGGTGTTGCTTTTCAACTCGATTTAACACTTCCATTTCATCTTCATGACTCGGATAACCGATTTTAAACTTAAAAAGAAAACGATCTAACTGAGCCTCCGGAAGAGGATATGTGCCTCCGTATTCAATTGGGTTTTGCGTTGCCATCACAAAAAACGGCTTTTCTAAATAGCGAGTTTGTCCATCGATTGTTACACTCGCTTCTTCAAGGGCTTCTAAAAGCGCTGCTTGAGTTTTCGGAGACGTCCGGTTAATTTCATCAGCTAACACTACATTCGCCATGATTGGACCTGGGCGAAACTTAAACTCTAGTGTTTTTTGGTCGTAAATAGAAACACCAGTTACATCCGATGGTAACAAGTCAGGAGTAAACTGAATTCTTTTAAAATCGGCCCCTATTGACTTAGCGATAGCTCGTACCATTACAGTTTTCCCTACGCCTGGAACATCTTCTAAAAGAACATGACCACTGCTAAGCATCGCGATTAAACTTAAAGTTACCTCTTTTTGCTTCCCCACGACAACCTTTTCAACATTCTCTACAACTTTATTAACTAACGGGTGCTCTACCGGTATCGTTTGATTATATTGCAAAAGAATTCCTCCTCATGTTGGTTAGTAGTCAAAATTATCATACTTCTTTATTATGATAACATTTAACATACATTTTTTGTTTATTTTCACATTAGAATTATATTACTATTTTTTTGTAATAGAGTGAATTTCATAATTACCTTAATTGAGCCATATGAAACTTTATGTAGTTGCGAGCAGTTTAACGCAACTACACAAAGATCTTAATGGCGTTAAAATTGAATGATGAAATTCATTAAGTATTATATTAGACGACACTTTCGGTAGTAAGTTACATTTCTTTGTCAAATAACATGACTATTTACTTCATGTAGCTTTGCGACGAGTATCTCTTTCTAATATGGAAAAGGCGGGTGCTTTCACTCACTTCACCTTGACCTTCTGTCGAATCTCAGACGGTCGTTCGCAAAAGCACCCACCTTTTGTCATAAAAAACTCTCATGACGGTAACTGTCAGCATTTACGATGTAAAAGTCAGGCCGGACCACAACCAAACCAACAAACCAACTAAACACTAACCAACAAAAAAAGACTGACCTATGTTTATCTCTCATAGTCCCAGTCCCGAAAGGTATTTGTCATATTATAATTGATCATTATTATAGATAAACATATATTGCTATGCCAGCTAACGCCCCTAACCCCATAATTGCACCAAAGCCCGCAAGAACCGCAACCGCAGTCCAAGTTTTACGTTTTTCTTCTTTAGGATTTAATTCTTCCGAATAATATTCTTCTTTTAACACTTCAGCCATAATGATCACTCCCTATTATTTTATAACCTTGAACATTAAACTTGGCTACTTCAACTCACTATTAGTTACCTTAATTTTATTACAAATAAGGTCGACCATGTTTGAATATTTGTTGAATAATCCAAAGAGTTAGAGTTATTTTACACAAAACAAATTTGAGTGAGTGACCCTTATTCTTGCGATTTATTTTCTCCATTTTAAAGAAGGATTAATGAAAGCATATAAAATTAAATAATGCGCACGATACTGATTAAGAGAAGACTATTAAATGTTGGGAGGAATTTCGATGAAACCAAAAAATCATCAAGAAAAACAACTAGAACTTGAACAAGCTTTTAAACAAGATCGAATGAATCCACAGAAGCCAAATGGTAAAACCCCTTCGATTATGAGTCAATATCAACTTGTGG
>SKOL01000677.1 GCA_007120055.1 Anaerobacillus sp. | reverse complement strand
TATTAAGCTATGAAGCTACTCTTTGGGTTCATTATATTTTTGCGGCGATATTAATGTTTGTTGTTTTTTATCATCTCTTTTATCATTTCATGCGGAAGGAATTTCATATTATTCCGAAAAAAGGTGATGTAAAAGCTTCTTATGAAATTATTAAAGCGATGGTCTTGCGAAAACATGAACCACCAAGTGAAAAATATTTACCTGAACAACGTTTAGCTTATGCGTTTTTTGCTTTTTCGATCGCCTTAGTAATTGTAACAGGTATCATTAAGGTAATCGGTAATATTTCTGGTATTCAGCCAAGTAACGGTGTTTTACTTTGGGGCGCTCAACTTCATAACTTAGCTATGGTTTTAATCATCATCGGTATTGTGATGCATCTCGGTGCATTTCTCGTAAAAGCAAACCGTAAAATGTTGCCTGGAATGTTTACTGGTTTTGTTGACAAAGATTACGTGAAAGAGCGTCATAGCCTTTGGTATAAAGAACTTGAAAAAGAAAATAAAAAAGATAAGAAGAAAAGAAAAGTATTATAAGTTTATAAGGATTATGAAATTCACTCAAGGAACTGTTTATTTAAAGGAGCAAAAAGATGGCGGATAAAAACAAATGTAATTTAGGTGGTTGAGGAACGTCAAAATCTACAAGTACCGAGGTTAAAAAGCAAAAGAAATTGCCTGCTGTTTGACCTGGTACTTGGATATGGCTCCTGGTAGGAGTTTACTTCATTATTCAACAATTATTTTTTAAGTAATCTTAAGTGGCTGGCCCATAAGTGTATAACACTTGTTTTGGGACAGCCCTTTAATTAATAAACATCCTAATCTCCCGACAGTTTAGTTTTCTGATATTCAGAGTATCCTAAGCGTGGGTATACTAATTTTTATAGGAAAAAAATTAAGGCAAAAGGATTAAAGGAGGAAGAAAATGTTTCATTACACAGTAGAAACAGCAAATTCAATCGAGGAGACTGTTAGTAAGCTAGAGACAAACTTAAAAGAAGAGGAATTCGGGATTTTGTGGCAGTTCGATATTAAGGATAAGTTAGAAGAAAAAGGCCTAGAATTTGATGACGAATATAAAGTTTTAGAAGTTTGCAATCCACATGAAGCTCAACGTGTATTGCAGCAAAATAAAATGGTCGGATATTTTTTGCCGTGTAAAATTGTCGTTTATCGTGATCAAGGTGAAACGAAAATTGGCATGCCGAAACCTAGTTTTTTAATGGAAACTTTAAATGATAGTCAGTTAAATGAGTTAGCAGCAGATATTGAAAAACGATTAATTACTTGTTTGGACAAAAGTGTTTAAATATTGAACTGAAAGAGGCTGGGACAAAACAAAGTGTCAGACACCACTAGACACCGAATATAGACATATGATAAATCTTTACGTCTATATTTAGTAGGATCCGCGTGGTGTCAGACACTTTTGTCCCCGCCTCTTTTTATTATAGATTTAACCTTCTAGATTCTTAATGACTTTGTCACAATAATCTCCCTTATCGTAACTAAATTTATACTATACTAATATTAGAAACTATTTGATAATGATTTTTAATAAAAATAGTAATATATGTGAAAGGGGGCTGAAAACGTGATAAAACAATTGATTCTTTTATCGATCATCATGTTAGTAAGCATTAGTTTAGCTGCCTGTTCAACTAACCAAGCTCTGCAGGCGTCTGAACCTGAACCAAAATCAGTAGGGGAAACGAATGAAAATGAACACGATCAATCTTTTGTAAGAACGATCGATGGACTTGTTCCTCTAGGGGACGTACCAATTCCGGAGGATAATCCGATGACCGCAGAAGTTCTAGAATTAGGGCAAATGTTATTTTTTGATCCACGTTTATCTGGAAATGATCAAGTTAGTTGCGCGACTTGTCATGATCCTGAGTTAGGTTATGGTGATGGTAGAGCAACATTTGAAACGTATACTGGTGAGGATGGTCCGAGAAACTCGCAGACTATTATTAACTCAGCGTACTATACATCGTTCTTTTGGGATGGTCGAGCTGCGACCTTGGAAGAGCAGGCGTTAGGTCCTATTCAAGATCCTCATGAAATGAATCTACCACTTGATGAACTTATCGAAAAACTAAAGGGGATTGAAGGGTACGAAGCACTTTTTTTAGCAGCGTTTGAAGATGGCATCACAGAAGAGAATGTTGGGAAAGCACTTGCGGCATTTCAACGGCAAATTGTCGTAAAAGACACTCGTTATGACCAGTTTCTAGAAGGAGATAAGGACGCACTAAATTCCCAAGAAATTCGCGGACTTGAATTGTTTAGTGGAGATGCTTTTTGCATTACGTGTCATAACGGGGAAAATTTATCTGATAATGAATTTTATAATATTGGGCTTAACTCTGATGATGAAGGACGTTATGCAGTTACAGGAGACGAAGATGATTTAGGCAGGTTCCGAACCCCAAGCTTATATGGGATTACTCATACTGCGCCATACATGCATAACGGTAGTATCGAAACGTTGGAAGAAGTCATTGAATTTTACAATCGTGGCGGTGACGGACACCCAAATACGAGTATTTTTATGAACATGTTTATGAGTAACATCAACTTAACAGAAGAAGAAAAAGCTGATTTACTTGCGTTCTTAAAAGTACTGGGCGGGGAACCACCGATTTTTATGGAACCAGATCTTCCTTAGTGGTGTCAGACACCTCCCGTGGACAAATAATATTTTATTTAAACACAAAGACCAAATGGCTGAATAGTCATTTGGTCTTTTGGTCTAGGAAACTATAAAGACAAATCATTTACATGGGGTGAGTTTTGTCACAGTTTATTCAAGGAAAGGTAACAGAGTTGTCACCATTAACACGTTCGTTAATGGTTAAATGTAATATAATAAAAGTAAGTTAGATAGCGCTAACTAACACAAACTAACAAAATAATAAACTAACAAATTAGTGAATTTCATAATTCAATATTTTCACCATTAAGTACTGTATGTAGTTGCGTTAAATCGCTCGCAACAACATACAGATTGATATGGCTCAATTTAGGTAATTATGAAATTCACGCATTAGTAAAAATAAAAAATAGGAGTGATGAACTTATGTTTATGAATTTTTTAAGAAATAACGTATATGCAGCAGGAATTTTAACATTTTTAAGAATATATTTAGGTTGGCAATGGTTAACAGCAGGATGGGGGAAAGTAACAGGTGATCCATTTAATGCAGGTGGATATTTAAATGGTGTCGTAAATAACGAAACAGTGATGGAAACTTATCCAAGGTATCACGCATTTATTGAAAATTTCGCACTTCCAAATGCAGACTTGTTTAGCATTATGGTTGCATGGGGTGAGTTACTAGTAGGACTGGGCTTAATTTTAGGAGTACTAACAACAGCTGCAGTATTCTTCGGTGTCGTGATGAACTTCTCATTCATGTTTGCAGGCACAGTTTCAACAAACCCTTGGATGTTATTACTGTCAATGTTCGTTTTAACAGCAGGATATAATGCAGGTAAATTCGGTGGTGACCGTTGGGTAATTCCTTATTTACGACAAATGGTTGCAAACAAATTCAATATAAAACAAAAAGATGCAGCATAATCAAATAACAAAAATATTGAGGCTGCCGAAATTAAGGATACACGTTCATTCAAATGAATGTGTATCTTTGTTTTGTATGAAAAATGTCCGACCGATCCGTGGGGGGTTCGTATTACCAAAAAAATTACCAACACTTTCGTACTATAAAAATGTTAAAATAGACTTCGTATTTATTATTTAGTAAAAAGGAGTCTTTCACTTGAAAAAAAGACAAATTTTATGGACATATATAGTATTTGGAATTTCTTGGATCATTATCACTGACTTTTTAGTAGAAAAATATGTTCCGTTAGAAATGGCAATGTCTGTTCAAAAATTCAAAGGAATATTTTTTATCGTCTTAACAGGAATTTGCATTTATTATATATTGAAAAAAATAGAAGAATTAAACTGTTGTAAAGAGCAGGAAGATAAGCTATCTACGTTAATTAACTCGATGGTCGACTTTGTCGCAT
>SKOL01000080.1 GCA_007120055.1 Anaerobacillus sp. | reverse complement strand
TTGTTAGTTATGAACATATTATGAATCAAGCATTCAAAGCAGGACTGAGTGCAGCTACGATATCAATGGTTTTGAGAATAGGACCTGAAATTTTCAAAGCGGTAGATTATTTAATTAAAACTGGTGAAATAGAAGAAGAAGCGTTTAGGAAGTTAGGTTTTGCTGCTGTTCAAGGAGGAGCAGAAGGTTTTATTAGAGGTACAGTATCTGCTGCAATAACAAGTGCATGCCAGGCAGGGCTCTGGGGTAATGCACTAAAAGAAATAAACCCATCAGTAGTTGGGGTTGCGACGGTTATTGTAATGAATACGATGAACAATGCCTTTAAAGTTGCAAATGGAGAAATTACTAATCGGGAGTTAGCTAATGAATTAGTCAAACAAATGTATATTTCTACTTGTTCTCTTGTAGGTGGTGGGGTAGCGCAATCCATAATCGAAATACCTGTTTTAGGCTTTATGGTGGGAAGTTTTGCTGGATCTGTTTTCGGTTCTTATACATATTCATATGGATATGAGAAGGCGATCTCATATAGTGTCGATACTGGATTTACGATGTTTGGTTTAGTAGAACAAGATTATAAATTGCCTGAAAATGTTTTGAAACAAATAGGTATTGAAGTCTTCGAATATGAAAAATTCGATTATTCAAAGTTTCATTATAAACCATTTGAAATAAAAGAATTTAATTTTAAAAAATTTGAAACTACTGAATTCGAGATCATCTTTTTAAGAAGAGGGGTGATCGGAGTGAATAAAATAGGATACATTTAACAGTTAAAAGGTATTCATAAAGAATGTATTTTATACATGGATTAATCAATATAGGCGTCAATGAAAAGCTATTATATTTAAAGTTACAACAGTATAAGTGATTTAGTAGAGCAAGAGATATGAGGTATCATAGAAGCAAATGCATTTGATAAGTTAAGATGTCTGACCCTCGTCACAGAGAAGAATTACCGTATTGGGGGTCAGGCACCGTTTTTCGACTAATCTAAGAAAAAAGAATCTAATTCATCATCATTCTTAATTATTTTATGTTCTGGGACACCTACTTCAAATGCCAATTTGACTGAAGCTGCTGCAAGTACTGCGGAATTAGCATTCATATCAAAAGCGGCATCAATCATAGAATTATATTTTTGATATGTGTGTTTAATTTTATCTATAATTTCTATATAAGCACTTTCAATATTTTCTTCTAATGATTTCATGTAGTTATCCATAATTGTTTTTAACTCTTTTTCTTTATCTTCAAGTTTCCCTTTAGAAAAGTCCCAGAGTAAATTAGCTGTAACTGTACCTATAATTGCTCCTAGGACAGGGATTGGAATCAGCATTTGCCCAATTGCCCCACCGGTAGCAGCGATACCCGCTTCCACACATAAGATTTGTCCCATAGAAAAAAATTCATCTGCTGTAATTTGATCTTTCCTGAAATCTGCCATCAAAGTTGATAAACCAATACCCGCACTTGTTACTGCTCCTGCAAAAGGCGCGGAAAGAGTCGTTAAGTTAGTTAATGCATAAATACTTCCCGCTGTAACCCCGGCTTTAGTACTTGCCTTACCAGATTTTAATCCAATCTCTTTCCAATCTTTATAATCGAAATTTTGTATCTGTTTTCCTTGTTTTACTTTTATTAATATGATTCTTATTGCAGAAATAGTCCCTGCCCCTGCAGCAACAATGCCAGATACTTTTAATCCTTCGTTAATGGATGGAGCTTTGTTTTTAATAACATCAGACTTTTTAAGCTTATCATTTTTTTTAATATTTTCTATTTTCTCGTAGTGTGAATCAATTATTTTATCAGAATGTTTGCCAACTGTTTCACTCGCTTTACCTTTTTGAACCTCATCATAATCAAATAAGGATGGTTTAACTATTTTATTAATGTTTCTGCCGCTTTCAAACTCTAAACCTTCAATTTTATTTTTTAGGTTTATCATAGAGCTCAATCTATACCCGGGTGTTTCAATATTGTTTAAACTATTTTCCATTATCTTTTTTTGATCTTTCGGTATAATGTAATCCATTTTTTTATCTGGATATTTCTTCATATGATTTTCAATAGCACTTAATGTTGAATTAATCCCATTATAAAATTTAGATTGATACTCAACATCATTAATTTTAAAATCAACAGGTGCTGTTCTTGCAATACCATCAAAACTGGCAATATTTTGCTGTCCTTTTAAAGCTACATAAGCATTACGAATATTGACTTCCAGTTGTTCGGCAATTTCGCCATGTTTGGTTCTATCGGATCCTAAAATATGATTCGGATTTGTAAGAAATTCTCTCGCTTTAGATAATTCTGTTAAAGCTTTCTCAAAATATATTTCTTGATTTTTAATTGATTCAATAGTGTTTTCAGTAATTTCACCAATTTTAATATTAGCCATATTTATTTTGTGATCTCTAAAACTTTTGATTCCTGAAGCTATTAGTTGATGTCTATATATTCTTTTGATCATTTCCACCCAGCTCCTTTATAAATAGCTGCGAAAGGCTTTTGGTGTTATTAATTAATGCTCTTAATTGATTTTTTCCTTCTTGAGAAAAATCTGTATATGATTTGATTTTATTGGTTTTCCCTACTAAAGTAATTAAACTTTGTTCTAATTCTAAAGTTAATTTTCTTGTCGTAAATTTTAAATTCAATACTTCTTCAGTTATTGATTTCTGAATTTTTATACCTTTCAGAATTTCTACTCTTTCTTTATCAGCTTTAATTGCGGCTTCTTTGTTTTTTTTATTAGCATAAATAGAACCAATACCTAAACTAGCCGCTCCGATACCCCAACCAATTGGTCCAGCGAGAGCCAAAATTGTTTTTCCGGCTACCACTCCACCTCCACCAGCTGCTAATGAGCCTCCACCTATCCATGCCAAAGCAGCTTTTGTAGCTGCGGCTCCAGATAAACCTGAAATTGCTGCACCAGTTGAAGCTGTTCCAAAAGTGGTCGCTACAGCCATAGCCGCAGTAGGAGCTAGTGCGGCGGTAGCCACACCAGTAGCAAGTCCAGTGGCTACGCCCCCACCTGCAAGTTTTGCTAATTCTATTTCATCATATTTTATCTTGGATAAAACTCTAAAATTTTCAATATTAATTTCGATTTGATTTATAGTTTTATCAAATTCTTTGGGGGTGTTTGCTAATTGATTTATAAATTCTTCTACGCCCTCAATTATACTTACAGCATAACTTCTTTCTTGATGTAATTTAACTGCATTTTTTTGTAATTTCAAAGATTCTTTTTCATATTCAATCAATTCTTGCTCTAATTTTTTAATTGATTCTTTTTTTAAATTACTATTAAACATCTCATTAATCCCCCTTAACAATTTACATTTGTTAGAATTTGAATCCGATCATGTAATATTTCCATATTTATATAATACCAAATTTAATTTTCAAATGTTGTTATAATATAAAATATATGTTCAATTTTGAGATTTCACAAAATGTTCATTAAACATTTAAAATACGCTATCCTTTCAGTGAAATATCTTTAATATGTATTTTAAGTAGTTGTTTACTCTTCGCTTAGTGCAATAATGATATCTCCATTCGATGAAGTCTCTGTCACTTTTCGGCAGCTTTCCTTTTAGTATGTTAATATTTGTACTTGTTTCTTGGTTGGTGTTATTTCCTATATCTTCAGTTTTGATTTTGTCCCTGCGCATGTAAGTGTGCCGAAGAAGTCTTTAGTCCTCAGATTTTTTCTTACCACCTAAAAACTTTATTATTATTGTTCAGATGGGCGCTTTTTTCTTATTCAAGGGTGGAAAGGATATTTATTTTTTGAAGAGCATATTGAGCATGTATTACCCCAGCTTAAGAAGGCGGGACACCGACAGAAATTCAGGTCCTAGTGTATTGTTCAAGTTCGTTTTGGGGTTCATAATTATGATAAGTAACAAATGTAATGTATTATTCGGATTTCCCTGGATGACCTTATCTGATACAGATAAGGTCATCCAGAAAATTTAGATACGCATTCTAAAATGTAAGATATAAGAGGATGTATTCTTAGT
>SKOL01000142.1 GCA_007120055.1 Anaerobacillus sp. | reverse complement strand
TGGTGGAAATATTCATCATTGGGCTTCTAGTAAATTAGTGAAAGTACCTCGACCATCAATGCTCTTAAATGCGAATTGTGAGGTTTGTTATTCCTTATTCAGTGAGTACGGTGATCAGATCGGCTATATTTACACGAAAAGAGATTGAACAAAAATTAATAGATAAAACCCCTTTCTAATTATTCGGAAAGGGGTTTTTCTGTTTTTTTGTTTTTCGAATCCATATAATGTTTACCATAAAAGGTTAAAATCTTTTCTGCATTTTCGATCTCGATATCTTTCGCGTCAAAATGCTTTTCAAATAAAGCTCCAATTTGAATTAATCTTCGTGTCCGTTTTTTTCGCTCTTTTTCATTTAGCCGAGCTTTCACTTGTTTTTTTTTCTCTTTCATCTGTTCGATTTTCTTTTCCAATTCTTGAAGCATTTCCTCTTCAGTTTTTCTCGTCATGATTTATTACCTCTCTATCCATATTTTTCTATTATTCTACCACAAAATGTGCAACACACTCCACATAATTAACTAGAAAAAACTGTGAATGTGTGATAAAATTCCCTTAGATCGGAAGAGATAAGGGCGCACTTATACACCCTATCGGGTGTGTGCGGTTGCTACGCAACGAAAAACACTTTCGCCTTTTAGGCGAAGCTAAAACTACAAAGTTGAAAACTATGTTTTCTCTTTTTCGTTTTAGCAAAACCGTTTTAAAACATAGGCTATCGCCAAAACTCGCATACGCTCGTGTTAAAATAAATCACTAAAAGAAAGGGGGCTAAGATCATGGCTATCTATCATTTTTCAGCACAAATCATTGGAAGGTCAAAAGGACGATCGGCAGTAGCTGCTGCTGCATACCGAAGTGGCGAAAGATTAGTAAATGAGCAAACGGGTGAAATTAAATCTTATAAACGTGAAACTCAACCTGAAAACATGATCTTAGCTCCTAGTCATGCTCCTGAATGGGCGAAAGACCGTCAGTGTCTTTGGAATGAAGTTGAAAAGGTTGAAAAAAATCGTAATAGTCAATTAGCGAGAGAAATCAATGTAGCTCTACCAGTTGAACTTTCTAATGATCGACAACGCGAACTAATTAAAAATTATGTTCAAGACCAATTTGTAGATAAAGGTATGGTAGCTGACATAGCTATCCATCGTGATGATAAAAATAATCCACATGCTCATGTTATGTTAACGATGCGCCAATTCAATGAAGATGGCGAATGGGGAAATAAAAAGAGAAAAGAATACAAGTTTCACGAAAATGGAGAAAAGATTTTAAAACCTAATGGAACTCCTGATTACGATACGGTTTCTTTAACTAATTGGGATCAAAGAGAAACTCTAGAAAATTGGAGAGAGCAATGGTCAATTTATGCTAATCGTGAACTAGAAAGAGCCAATGTCCCTGATCGCATTACGCATTTATCACATGAAGCGAGAGGTCTTGAAACGTTGCCGACACTCCATTTAGGTTATAAAGCTAACCAGATGGAGAAGGAAGGTATTCCTACACATGTAGGAGAGCTTAACCGAGATCGCCAGGAATATAACAAAGTTGTTCAAGATCTTAATAAGTATCGAGAGCAAAAGCAACAACTTGAAAAACAGCGTGAACAGTGGAAGTATTTTAGTCCAGCCGAAAAAGCTAGTGTGAAAAAGGCTGCTCAACTCCTTGGTACACGAATTAGTTTGTCGAGTGTTGAAAAACGCTTGAAAAGTATCGATCGTTGGGAAGAATCGTTGACGAAAAGTAATGATGTTCTCAGATCAAAAGAAAACTTATACGAAAAAGCGAATGAGGAATATAGCAAAATCGATCGTTGTAACGATCATATTAAGGAATTTAAAGAGAAGATCGATTCTATCAATTGGCTGAACCCTTTAAAATTCAAAGAGAATCGCCATGATAAGACGTATTATGAATCTAGAATATCTCAGTTTGAAAACGAAATAGAGGGATCAAAAGAGAAGTTGCAAAAAATCGGGTCAGAATTGGGCTTTAAAACGCGAGAAGAGTTTTCGGAGGGTAAAGATAACTTCGAAGTCGAAAAAGCCGACAAACGAGCTTCAAACGCTAATGATAGAGCGCAAATAAAAGAACAAAGAGAAATTTTAAATAAGGCAAGAACTTCTTTTAGGAATGCGACGGTTCGACAAGTCGCAGCGAAATATCCTGATTGGAAACAAGCGAAGTATCTAACTTATGAGGATGCAATGAAGTTAAATCGTTTTAATAAAGAAAACGGCCGTGTTGTTCCAGTCAAAGAAATTAAAAAAGAATATGATCGTTTAACTGGCAATCGAGATAGTATCAACAATAAGATTAACATTATTTCTCACCATAAGAGCCGTTTAAAAACAGCAGAGATTTATTTAAATAACTTTGAAAAAGCCGATAAAAAAGTACAAAAATTTGAAAAGAAATTTTGGCTTTCGAAATCTAATAAGCATGAGTACAATAATGCTTTGAACGATCGGGATAATAACAAAGAGCTGATGAAAAAATACGGTGTTGAAGATCGGCAAGATTTTAATGAGCAGTTGGAGAAGTTAGGAAAAGCAGAACAAAAAGTTCCAGGACTAGAGCGAGGGTTAAAAGCGTTAGATTCGAGCTTAAATGTTATTGATACTGTTGTAAAAGCTGTAGAAAGAGCTGGAAAAGCGCATGACTTCGATCAAAAACGTTTAGAAATGCAACGAAAGCCTAAAAAGTTTAAACAACAGCAACAAGAGCAAGAAAGATAGGATTAAAAGGCGTCCCTTTTGGAAAAGATAGTTTAAAAGATTATTTTCCAAAAGGGGAGCTGTTACGATGATTTGTAGAATGTGTGAAAAAAAAATCACTAAAAGACAAAGTAAAAAAAATTACGGATCATGCCCGAAATGCAGAAAGCAGGAACTGAAGATCGGCAATGAGCTAAAGAAGATTCTAGATCAACGTTAATAATCTAAAAATTGTTTTCCATTTTGTGAAATAACAATTGGCTTCACTCGGTATTGAGGATTCTTGTTGTATTTGTCCTGGTAATGTTCAACTACGGATTGATTATTCAACATATCTTCAATAAGCATCGCTAAAAATTTCGCGACCGGCATATCACAGCTAACGGCTAACTTTTTTGCTCTAGTGTTGGTGAGGTTCGTCATAGAAATTGAACGACGATTACACCTCTTCCCCCCTACTCCACGATCAGAGTGAGTTTTCATAGGATCGCCCCCCATCATTTTTGAAACTGATTCACTGAATCTAAGATTATTAGATTCATATGTGGGGTGGAGGGGGTTTATTCAATTTTTAGAAAGAAAAAAACTGCTGCAAACAAACGCGACAGCTCTTTCTTTTAGTGATTTAATAAAAGTTATTAAAATTTAATAAAGTTTAATAAAAATTATTAAAAATAACTACCGCCCTATCGGTTGGTGGAGCATTTAATGTTAGCCACATTGGAAATTCGTCAATATGGCCAACATTAAACGCTAATTCGTTAAAGGTTAGAATACTCGACAGCGACATAGTTTTGGTAGTCACCATCATTTCCAAATCCATTTCCAGTTGTATCAGCTGGTATCCATTCACCGTCTATGAATACTTCATTCCATATATGAGAAATCACACCCTCTTGACCATGAAAATTACCTTTAACAAGCCGATTTTCAATATTGTTTATATCTAAAATTAGTTTATAGAGTAGTGCAAATTGGTGACACGTTCCCTTACCTTCTTCTAATAAATCTCCTACTCCCTTTAGTTGGCTTTCTTCGATTGACCCATTAGCAATAATATTCCCTTGTACTTCATCATAAGAGAACGATTCTTTTATTTTTTCAAAAGAATTGATCGCTTTAGAAAGATTACCATCCCCGAAATTTTGTAAAGCGAAATCAATCAGTAAATCATTATCCAATGTTTTCTTCTTTTGATCGTAAATTAGTCTTAGTGACGCTAAAAGCAAATCCTCTTTATCGCTATTTTCAGTTACTAAAAATTCAACTGCTAATACTTCTCCGTTGTAAAGGTCAACTACCAACCCCTCCACCCCATTAGAAGACAAAAAGATATTTCCTT
>SKOL01000190.1 GCA_007120055.1 Anaerobacillus sp. | reverse complement strand
TCTAGCCTTTCTTTTAGCTTATCTTTGTTTGATTTTGGTTGTGTTTCTTCCATTTCCGAAACATCATTCTTACCTATGTTTTGAATTAATTTAACCGCCCCTTGAACCTCTTCATTCGATTTTTCCCCACCTTGAATAAGCTTTTTTGCCATTTCTTTTATATCTTCCTGTTGTTGTTCTTCTTTCCATTGTTGTTCTTTTTGTTGAGCTAGCATACTCTCATGTATCTCCACGATAATCGCTGTTAACTGTGGGTCATCCTTATAAACCGTTCTAGCACCCATATAGCCGTATTGCTCATAGATTTTTCTCATGTCCTTCATTAATTCTTGATTTTTTTCAATTGTATGATCCTTAATCTCTTCTTGCCCTCTAATATCAATGAACTTATCTACCTGCATTTCTTGTTTATCTCTTCTTGCTTTAAGTCTTTCTAGCTTTTCGTTACTAATGCTAACTACAGCATTAATTTCAGTCAGTTCGATACCTCTAGAACTTAATTTATTTTTTACCGAAGATGAGTAACGAAGTCCTGAAATCTCTTCATCAAGATCTTCCGTATGAAGAGCATCATATTTCTGTGTTGTCTTTTCAATAAAAAGATCTAAATCTTTTCTAATTCGATCGCTAATATTGTTTACTTGTGTTTCTACAATAATCGCAGGGTCATTGACTTTAAAACCGATATCAAGTCTAATTCTTACTTTTTCAACAGGATCATTCGTTGGATATTCTTTTTCGAAGTCCAACATTTGTGGTAGCATGTTAACTTTATAAAAAGTATGATACTTCCCATGCCGGAGCTCAGACTTTGTAATTTGATCCCCATCTCTTATCACTAAATATTCATTATTGTCGTTCACATACACAAGTGCGTGATTATTTGTAGAAACAGGTGGTTTCTCAAAAATTCCGACTTGAGCTTTTTGCTGTGAGTGAATTAATTTCATAAAAAAGTACCCTCCTAGTATAGTAGATTTTTTATTATAGGAATCGCCTGTTTTTGATACGGTGATTCCATTACTTTATTTAATGAATTAAAAATATAATTTTCTACATTATTATCACCTTCAAGCATTAAGCAAAGAAGAAAGTATTCAATGAATTCTGATGCTTTTTCTTCCTCACCAATTAACTGAAACATTTGTTCAATAGTTACAAGCATATGCTGTCTCGTTTGACTTTTCTTTAATGCCATAAGGGAAATCGGGATAACCCCATCCTTGATAATCTCTTTCTCCTTATAAAGGTGTAAAAGTGTCGTTGCATCAGACTCTTGAAAAATAGAAATAAAAGTTGTTAATGCCCTCGCTAACTCTTTATCATTTTCGCTATTATCTATCCACCATAAGTAAAACGCGACAATAAGCTCTAAAGTTTCACTCTCTAAGCAACTGTATTTAAATAACGATGAAAAGCTATCAAAACAAACTTTCCTAATCGAACTATTCCGAGAAAAATAAAGCCCTCTGAGATCTATTACCGTTTGTGGTAACATATTTATTCCTATATTCGTGCCGTATGCAACTGCAGCTGTCCAGTTTAAACACTTATTACGACTGCAGGCCCATGAATGAACTAGCTTAGAAATAGGAGAGATATATTCTTTATACAACGCAAGTTCCATTAAAATAAGTACGGCTGAAAACCGATAAAAAGGGTTATCGTCTTTAGCCCACTCTTGAATGATTTCACTTTGTATCTTGAAAAAATCAGGCTCGCCATGGCATAAATTAGCTAATGATTCCGCAAGGATTTCACTCATTGTGAATTCTTCAATTTTAGAAAATTCTTTGATCCAAGATAATATCGAATCGTGTTCGTCTGGGTAATTCGCCCAAACATAGCGTAATACTGCTTTCGCATCTTCTTCATTACGAAATCTTACACACCTAATCGCACTTGTGCCAAAGTGTGTATTAATCTGAGCTTCAAATTCAACTGCGCCAAGCTCTTCTAAAAGGTGTACTTTAGTAAATTGAAAGGGCCTATCAACAATTGAGTTATAGTCTAAATAAATGCGAAGACCTTTGGCAGCAGAACTAATAAAGTTATATTCTAAACCATTAAAAACGGCTAAAGCTATCATAAATGTTCGTAAATTCACATCATCATGTGCAGCAAACCAGTCGTGAATTTTCTTATCTAAATTTTGCTCTAATGATTGAAAGACACTTTCAAAGCTAGCTTCATCCGTAATCACACGTGATAATTTACTACAAATATCTTCAATTTCACGAGGATTAAGTTGATTAATATCCACAAAGTGCTGAAAATCTTCACGCTTTAACAACTCTTTTGTTTTCTTGATTTGGAGAGGACTTAAGTCACCACTATAAAGGTGCTTTTCTATGATTAAGGAAATTTCAGTTGGTCTTTCACACTTAAACAAGTAATCTTTTATATTAGAATGCTTAAAGTTATCACTATTTGCAGTAATAATTAAATAGCTTTCTGATTCAGCCAACCTTTTCTTGATTAACTTTAATGAATATTCATCAAAGTCATTTAAAAAATTTTTATCAACTGTATCTATGATATAACCAGCATTTTTCCGATATACTTTTTCAGTCAATTCTTTCATCGATATGCTTGGATAAAGCTGGTGGACATTATTTCCAACTAATTTACTAAGTGAGACAACCCCTGCCGTATACTTTCCTACGTTATCTGAGTGAAAAAGAATAAGAAGGCGATTTTTTTCTAGTTGTTTTATCCCATCTTGAAATGTACTGTGTGGCACAAATACATCTTTCAACCTTGAAATATCGTGTTTAGATAAATGAAGAGAACTTACATTATTGGAATTATTCCCAACATTCACGTCTCCACCTGAACTAAACGGAGCATTAATTGCTCCCTTAAAGTGGTTGATAATCACTGTTTTATCACGTACAAACTCTTCATAACTTGATTCTAAAAACTTTTTATCACTTTCAGTAAGTTCATCAGCACCTTCATCCTCGTTCGTTGTTGTCTTCGTTACACTTGGTTCCACTGGTTCTTTTTGTTGTGTTGTCTTCATTTCAGTCTGTTCCGTTGATTCAGTTTGGTGAGTTGTTTTCGCTTCAGCCTGTTCGTCGGTGGTTTGTGTTTGTTGTTGTGCTCTTTCAGGTGTTGCTTCTTTCCTATCGATCTGTTCAACGTCTATGACTTCTTTTTCATTAGCCAAGCAACTTCACTCCCTTCAATACATTTAGTGACGGTTATCTGTTTTGTTAAGAGTTCCGTTTATAACAAAAGATTCGTTTACATCACCATAAAATGTAGAGTTTATCTTGGTAACATTAACAACTTTCGTATTGACATCACTGTTACCTTTATTTTTTTGAAGGGGATGTTTTATCTCCTGTTGAGTTTTATCCTTGAACCATTCACTAATTTCCACAAAAATTTCTTCACTCTCTGTTACACACTTGATATTTTCCTCGCCACTAATAAATAACAATAACTCACAAAGGTAAGAGCCAATCTGTTTTTCTTTAGAAGTTGGAAAGTAGGCAGCATTATTTAAAATAGTTTCCATTTCATCTATGTTCGTTTCTTTGGTGCTGGACATATTTAACATAAAAAATAAGGTATTAAGAAAAGACTCTGTTTGTTTTTTGGCTTCGCTTACCTTTCCTTCCTCTATTAGACTTGTTATCTTTTTACCTTCGTTTAAAATTTCAAGACTTAAAGAGTCGTTCGATTGTTCAAGACTTGCTAGAGGAGTAGATTTTTGCGGGAGTGATAGGACGTGTTGTGCCTTCACCAATAATTCATTAATCTGACGTTCCCTAGGTTCAGCAAGGGCTTCAAGCCAATGAAGCCTTTTTACGTAAAAAAACATATCATCAGACAACTCAGTGTCTTCTATTTTTAAAGGCATAACCACTTTTTCTAGGCTAGTAGCCGCTTCAATTTCATTCAGAACATACTTGGAATGGTTAGAGTGCTTGGATAGAACCAAGACAACAATAGAAGTGTTTTTTATTGCCATAGTAATTTCAGAGGAGTACGATTTGCCTGGAGTTACATCTCTCGGAGCGTACCAACATTTCACTCCATTTTCCTCAAAAATATGACAAATAG
>SKOL01000374.1 GCA_007120055.1 Anaerobacillus sp. | reverse complement strand
TTTTATCATTTGTTACGTGGTAATTCCCTTTTTGTTGAGCACCATTTAAAGCAGAACTTTAACCTTATAACAAGTTTGCATTTATATTTATTCGTTTTATCCCTTTTCTATCTGATCCTCCCTAATATGGGAGGTAGCCTGGAATGGATTACAGAGAAGTTTCCTGTAGTTGGCATCACCTTGGTTTTGGGGGGCGTATCCTCTATTTTCTTTATCATTATTGGACTTATTCTCATCATGGCTGTGTATATAGTTTTGGTAATCTTTTCTTTATTTGGACAATGGGTTCGTGTTCCACTTATCATTAGGTTCGTAAAATAAAATTAAGACTTTGAATTGTGATTTTTACAATTAAATTAATGAGTAGGTTTCTGCAAAAAAATGTTCTTTTAAAGAAGGCACAAAGGTTTCTTACTGTCTAAAATGGAGGTACAAAATGTACAAAAAATTTTATGTTTTTTTATAATTTCAATTGGTTTCACGATGTTTTTGTTAGGAATTCACATGTTGCTTTAGCTATCAACTCGGAACAAATAATAGAAGTAGATATATTTCAAAGGATACTAATAAAAAAGATTAAGTTTACAACCTACAAAATTATGAGAGTTGAATTAACAAATCAGCAAAACCAAAACTTGTAACATGTGCAAATTCTTTTCTAAATAAGAAATATAATTATTTAGGTGCAATAAAATGGCTATTTAGATTGCTTTTTAAGGGGAAAGAATACAGAACATATCCACAAAGGGTATATTGTAGTGAGTTAGTGGATTTAATTTTGCGTTGTATTGGTATAACCCTCATACCTGGGAGATTACCTGGAGAAATCCTTCCATCAGAATTAATGAAATCTCCTTTATTAAAAGAAGTAACTTGAAAAATGTTATGTTAATTAAACTATCTTCAACTTTCGGAATGCAATAGTGCAACAACAGGAACAGTCAAAGATTTGTTGTTCCTGTTTATTTTTATTCAAATATTGATCAGCTTTACTAAAACAACAATGGTTTGAAGTAATCCAAAATGATATAATTAGATAAAATATTCATGAAAGAGGTGATGAACATCATGAATACTGCTAAGGAACGATTATTAAAAATTATTGGTGAAATTCCAGAACAAGAAGTCGATAAAATTTTAGATTTTGCTGAATATTTAAAGGCAAAAAAAGAAAAAAGTTTATCAAAGGATTTAACTAAAGCGAGCGAAAGTAGCATTGATTTTTGGAATAATGATATAGATGATGAGGTATGGAATGATGCATAAACAAGGTGACATTGTTTTAATTCCAGTACCATTCAGTGACCTATCAAATAGAAAACAACGTCCTGTCCTTATTATTTCAAACGATGATTATAATCAGATGACAGATGATATCCTTGTTGTTGCTATTACATCATAATTAAAAGACCTTGATTATTCAGTAGTGATTGAACAAAAAGACTTAGACGAAGGTGCTCTTAAAGTTACATCAGCAGTAAGAGCAGACAAAGTATATACACTTTCAAAAGGAATTATTAGAAAAAGATTTGGTAAAGTGAACACAAAGGTATTAAATAGTGTACGAAATAAGATAGAACACTTAATAAAATAGTATTTAACACTTGTATAGATGGACTGCGATAAGCAGTCCTCTTTGGTTATCAAATAGAACTAAAATACATAATTTGTGATTATTTTCACTTAAAGTAAGTTCTTTTTTACCGTATCTGGTGTAAATTTTGCTGTTGGCATTTTATTAACTATTCCTAACCTACTTTTAATTGGGTTAATAATAGGAGCAATAACAGCTTTACCTCCATTGTTGGTATTTCTATACGAATACTCAAATAAAATCAGACAAACCAATGCAGTTCATGTTTTTTGGTGTTCCCGGTAGTGGGAAAACTACCGTTGCCAAGGAATTAGAAAAGATTTTTCCGGCTGTTGTTTTTGGGTAAAAACAGACATATCTACAATTAAAAAACGACAAAGATATAGAAAGAGTAGAGAAAGGCAACTCAGGGAAAAGGGTCTTTTTTATGTTGATGAGAATGAGATTGATAAATATAGAAGAGAAATTGAGGAACCGAAGCTTTGGGAAAAAAATATTTTTGAAGTTGATGGAAATAAAGAAATTAACAATCAACTTGATTATATAATAGAGCGAATAACAGGTTGAATATCTTACTAAACAAACGGTGAGCATTAGTGGAATAGCAGAAACAGTCAAAGAAAGGTTATTTCTGTTATTTTTCTTCAACTCTTGAGTGGTTTCAGTAAAATAAGGTATATTATATTTGTTGAATAGATTCTCTTTAAAGACAAGAAAAGTAGGTGAACAAAGTGGGAAAATATCAATTGGATTCCAAAAGTAAGGTAGCTGTGACAAAGTTTCATGAAAAACAAAAGCCTGCCAAATTTGATAAAAAGCAGCAACTTGAAAAATTACGTGCGGAGTATTTGAAAAAGAAGCAAAAACAAACAGATAAATAATATGAATGAAAACATAGGAACGTTGTGTCTACCTATGACACTGTATCTATAAAAGAGCAAAGAGATATCACACAGAATGGAGACTACTTCGTAATTGGTAATATTCACCTGGTACTCTGGGACGAGGGACTGTCCCTCCGTCCCGCCCTTAAGCCTCCAACCACCAGCACCAATCCTGTGTCTCATTAACAACCATCCTCCGTTTCTCCGCCACCAACTTCCCACTCAACGTTCCGTAAAAGTACGGTATAAACCCTGTTTTCAATTTCCCTTGTTTATATTTGTAGACGGTTTCTTTAAAAGCTTGGATGATCGTAGGAAGGTAATGCTCGACGGGTGTGGTAAATTTCATTGAACGATAGGCGATCAGTACACGGTCCCAAAGTTCGCAAATTTGTTTGGCGCGGTCAAAGAATGGTCGGACCGCTTTTATGAATGGCTCTGGAACGTAGCTTGGCACGTATGTATGATCAAGTGATTCTATGTTTATAGGACGAAGATGTTTTTCTTTTATGTTTTTGTTTTCAATTTTTATAGTTTCCTTCGCCTTTTTTATGATCGGAACCGTTGTGGCTTCTTGTTTTTGTGGTTTATGGCGCTCCGTCAATTTATTATGATTCGCTCCGTCAATTTTATGAAAGACGTAGACGTTATGGGAATTGCCACCTTTTTCACGGGTTGTGTGATGAACGGTGATGATCCCGAGTTTTTTCGCTTTGCGGAGCATCACTTACGTATTAAATTTTTAATAGAAAAGAGACCGTATGTTCGTTATAATATATGTAGCGACTACATGTTGACCATCTCCCAATAGAAGGGAGGTGGGAAGAATGACGATCTTTGAGGCAGTAAACCTAGCACTACAATCAAATTTAGTTTTGATAAGTGTTATAACATTGATCTTACTCATCGTCAAAGAAATAAAGAAAAAGTAACCGTCCAACCCGACCAAGGTATAACGGTTACTTTTTACAATATTACATTTGGTCACCGCTCTTCTAGCGGATGTAGTTGCATCGACCGGACGTTCGTAGCGTTCGGTCATCTTTTTATTCTAGCGTGTATCTAGTTAAATTATACACGAAACAGTGGTTTTTCATCAATAGTTCAGTCATTTTTTCAGCTGTTTTTTATCACATGTCGCATCCTGTGAAACATCTTATGAACCATAGGAAATAGAAAATAAAATGTCTAAAAAAGACGATTTATTGATTGTTACGATTGTTGTTTTGATTTTTTTGTTATTTGTTAAATTATCTACAGCGTTTGCTGTCGCATCAACTGCATTCATTGCCGCATCTTCCGTTACTTCTAATCCTCGATGAGCAGACCCCTCGTCCTGTTAAAAAATACTTCTACATAAATACATTAAATGTACTTTTATACTATAAAGTTCGTCCACTCCTTCATATTACTAAAACATAATTTAAAGTAACCTGTTAGAAATGGAGGTGAGGAATACAATGGAGCAATTAGCGATGGCGTATCAAGGTCAGATGGTAGAAATTAGAGATGCTTATGGTGGAACTCATACTGGCATTATCGAAGGTGTTAATCAACAAAGAGGATTATTTCTTCGCACTTCACCATTTAGAAGAATATT
>SKOL01000605.1 GCA_007120055.1 Anaerobacillus sp. | reverse complement strand
TTTCGATTTCCTAGAAGACGAACATCGCTTTATAAGTGAAGTAATTGAACGAAACAAAAACCCTCAACACGATTAGTGTCGAGGGTTGGAAGTCTTAATAAGACGTCATATACTGTTCTCTTTCCCACGGATGAACTTGCGTTCTAAACATATATTATAGGAAAGAACTCGTTTCATAACAGTGGACAAGCCTTGTAAAATCAACTTTTACAAAATATTACTTTTCACAATCTTTCATTGTTTTTGATGAGTTTGTGGGCAGAGTGTGGGTGTTTTTGTGGGCAGATTCGAACGGTTAAAATACTGTAATATCGACATATTTTATTACTTTTTCATAATAACAAAAAGCTACTCGTTTGAGTAGCTTTTCTTAATATATTCACAAACTTTATTTTAAAAATACCTCATGAACTTCAACATTCCCCATACTCTCATCATAAGGCACATAATCACAATCAACCCCGAACCACATTACAGAAGCCTCATCCCACTCATAAGTAGTTTGTAAAATAAATGTCCCTTCAGCTACCTCTATAACTCCCTTAATGACCTCTTCACATTGTAACTCTGCTACAGTTTCAATTCCCTCAATTTTAGTCGCTGTCATTTTAATTTCCCCTCTCCATTTTTTATTAAGCTAAAGTTGTAATCCTCATTGTGTTCACAATACTTCGTTAAGTATTCAAGTAACGTAATTTCATTTAATGCTTTCTTAACCTCTTGAAGCGTTTCATTTTCATCAATAACAACAATATCCTCAGCTAACATTTCATAAGCTCCATTAACATCCCTTTTGAAATGATTTGAAGTGTCCGCTGGAATTAAACCCACAAACCATATAGTATTATCTTCAATGAAAATTGCATGATTTTCATTCACCAAGACTGCATCTACTGTATGACTTTCTAGTTGTACTGTAATTTTTCTCATTTGTTAAGCTCCTTTGATTGTTATTTTCCATCCCACTCAGTTTCATTTTTTACATCTAAAGTTTCGATTAATTTCTTTATCTTTTCAGTACTGTTTAATTCCTTTTCCAGCAATTTCTTATACTTTTTCAAATCATCCTCACTCACCCAATCTCTAGGATTTTCAATTTGATCTGTCCAATACTTAATATTTTCTTCGTTTTGCTTAAGCAAAGCCTCTAAGCCACCTGACAATAGCGTCCATTCATTGACTTCTTCAATTTCAATTTTTGCTTTTTGAAAGTGCTTAAGTTGATTACGTTTTACGAGTAGTTTCACCTTAACCCCTCCTATCAGCTTGATACTTTTCAATTTCTCGCATCATTGCTGCCTTATAGTTCATTAATCGTTGGTGTCGGTAAGTATGTGCTCTAGGTGGCTTTTGCGATGGATGTATTGCTGATTTTTGAGCAACCTTGCGTGTGTAGTAAGCAATGCGATGTTGTACGTCTTTTTTCATCTCATTCACCCTTTCATCAATATAGGTAGTAACATTAACAATCCCCATAAACCAGCAACCAACAGATTGACGATACCGTGTTTAACTTTTGTCATTTGTTTAACTCCCTTTAAATTACTTAATTTCGTTATAACGTAATTTTTAATATACCCCTATTATAATTCCGTTATATCGTAATTGCAAGTGTTAATTCCGTAATTGCGTAATTTTTTTAAATGGATTATAATATTATGTAATGGGAGGTGCTCCAAGTGCGAAATTTAAAGCTAAAAGTAAAATTGGATCAAGTGTTAGAAGGAAGAAAGATGACACAAAAGCAATTATTAAATTTAATTGAAGAAAAAACAGGTAAGAAATTTCGAGCTGCCGCTTTGAGTGAGTTATATAATAATCAAAGAACTTCGATAAACAGAGAACATTTAGAAATAATCGCTAGTGTGTTAGAACTCATGAGTGTTAATGATTTGCTTGAATTTATTAATACGGACGAAAAAAAGACGACTGCTGAATAATAGCAATCGTCTTTTACTTTATTTCTTTTTAGCTCTTTTACTTAAATATTGCTCATAGTTTGCTAATGCTTCTCTAAATCTAAATTTTGCCTCCTCTTCAGTCTTAGCGATACAGATTAATTCATCATTTATTAATTGTCCTTCATGATAATACGTAACATCATATACCCTTACATTTCCGTCTTTTTCTTTTAACTTCATAGTGTTAGGAGTCATACTATTTCATCTCCGTCATCATCAAAATGAAACTCACAATCATGGCAAGTAAAATCATCTAAATCATTGATATCGTCCCAAGGTTCACAATAGTCAGGGTTGTCATCAACTTCCATAGTTTTTACAATTATTGGTGCTCTACCTATTACAAAACCATAAGCAGTAATCTCGTCACTTCCGCATTTTGGACACTTTACGCTTTTTCTCATGATGTGCACTCTCCTTTAGAAGTTTATTAGACTAATAATACAAAGCTTGCTACTGCTGTTTTACCCACATGAACGAGTATTTTTAAAAATAAAGGCATCATTTGAACTGCTACATACCCGACTGAAGCGTTCATAAGCATTTGATACCCTTTTTCTTTCTGGTTAACCATTATCATTAAAGCTGATGCACTAAGCATAATACCTGCGATTGGATATGATAATGAAATAATAAAATCAATTAGCGGATCGAACGCTTTTAAAACTTCGTCACCTATAGCCATTGCACTTTGGCCACCAATTGTAGGAACTGCATTAGTTTGAGCAAATGTTGAAGCTGGTTTTAATAACGGATTATTTAACACCATCATTGCCCCTGCTGTACCAATCACACCTTTTTTAGCTACACTTTTAATATTACTTTTCTTAACTTCAGGTTTAACCTCTTTAATTGGCTTAATTTCAGCTTTTGTTTTAACTATAGGGTTTTTATACTCACCACTCATAAAGTCGCTAATACTGCCAACTGTTTCTATTTTTTTACGAAACATTTTTAATCACTCTCCTATAGGATGTCATTCATGCTGTAAACTTGATTATTTAAACCCTCACACAATTCAATGAGTTTCTTTTTTCGATAATCTGTCTTGGTGATCCACATGATATAAAAGTTAGAATTAATTTGACTGATTTCTCTATACTTCGTTATCTTTACTCTGTTCTGCTGCATGGATTGTTCATTATCAACCTCAACGAATACTGGCTTTTTATCTATTAAGAATTTAGCATCACAAATGAGGTTATTACCTTTGATTTTTACTTTTATTTCATTTTCCCATGTTGAAGGTCTACCGACTGCCATATACAATTGATTTCTCATGATAAAATGCTCTATATTCTGCGTTTTCTTTCTAACCTTTTCGCAACTTACAATGTCACGACCTTTAGAATTAAGATAATAAACGTTTTCTTTACCGTGCCTAAAGCTTGATAAATATTGACTCATATTTGATAAAACTCGATTAGCATTTCGCTTTCCTTTTAAATTGTGTAATACTTGTAACTGTGATCTGCTAAGATAATCAAGTTTTTTCAAACTCAAAAGTATCTGTTCCTCTCGTTGCTGTCGTTCGATTACCTTTTTCATGTTGCTTTTCCTCCTTACGAGCTTTTATAACAATGTTAGGAGTTATAACTTCATTCATCTTTTTACTACTCATGTAAACCGTTTGAACTGTATTGTTTTGACCTCTGTCTTGATAAATAGCTCTACCCACAATTTTAGGTAAATGTTCTCCACCAACTGTATCTAAAACTACTCTTGAAGCTGTAGCATCTCTTACCCTAAAACATAAACGTGCATCTGAATTGCGTTTTACTGACCCAGGTACATAATCTTGAATTGGGTGTTGTGTAGCTGTTACTAATCTAAATCCCTGACTTCTGCCTAAACGTGCTATTTCAGATAATTTAACTTCACATTCTTTTTTTACCTTTTTTGTTTCTTTGTCTAGTTCATCACAACTTGCTAATTCTGCAATTTCATCAACAATAACAAAATGACGTTCTTTAATTCCTGCTTCTTTTCCGTTTTTAACCCCTTTACGCTTAAACTCTTCTTGTAAACTTTTAATCTGTTCATAAGCACCCTCAAGTACTTCTAACGCATCCTCTGGATGTTCTGCATAATTAACAACTTGCTTGCATTTCTCAAATTGAGAAAATTCTACCCCACCTTTTAAATCAATTAAATGGAATTTAACATTTTCATTTTGTGTTTGTAGTAAGTGACAAATCAACATATCGAGAAAAGATGATTTACCTCCACCAGTTGAACCACCTACTAACATGTGAGGAACTGCTTCAAAATCGTGATATACAAAATCTTCTCTACTTACACCAATTGGTACTTTCCAACCATTAGTTAAATGCTCTTCATTCCAATCTAATTTTTTGGGTAAGGGTGTGTTATAAACTTTAACTTTCAGCATCCCATCATGTTCAAGTAAAACTTCTTTGTTATGTCGCTCTTTATTAATCAGTTTTTTTATCTGCTTGATAATATCTCGATTAATTTTCAATTTTTTTATTTCATTCCAATCAATAAAAGAAAAAGTTGAGCGAATATTTACACCATCTTCTAATGCCCCTCGATGTTCTTGTACTTGGTCAAAGCTTAATCCTAAAGGCAATTGATAAACATATTCCATTCCGTTTTCAATTTTTCGCTTTGTAATTAATCGAATAGTTTTTGTCTCTTTGCCATCTTTAATTTTTAGATTACGAGCGTTAAATATTTTTTGAATTTTTTCATGGTCAGAACTAGAAAAATCACCTGTTTGTTTTTGGTATCCATAGACCGCCACTCCCCCCATTAACATTGTAGAAATAACCGTAAAAAACATTTTGAAAATCACCCCTCAATTCTGTTTGCACTTCGTAAGTGCGCCACCTTTGAAGATACGTAGTATAGTTTCGCTTTTCAGGAACATTCCCGATAAGCTACAAAGCTATATGATTACTGCATTAAATACATTCCCGATTGAATACTAAGCTAGAAGTTTAAGAGGAATATTCTCGAAAACTTAAAAACCTCTAAACTAACAACGATAAAAGGAATATTCCCACTGCGCCTAAAGTATAAGGTTTGGTATACTTGTTAAATAACAAAATGAGGAGTACACCGAGAACAATAACTGTTTCTATTCCTAACGTTGCTAAATGATCTTTGAAAAAATCAGCAAAGGTGAATCCTCCGTATTGGTCTATTGCTCCACGTTCTAAAAACCATTGAATTAATCCTGTTTGTTGAACTTGGTCTACAGTATCAACTAATGGAGTAGGATCAATGTAATTCCCACCATCTTTAATAGCAAAGTGCAAATGTTCACCAAATGAACGTCCAGTATTCCCTGATAAACCTATTTTTTCTCCTGCTTCAACCACTTGCCCATCCTTAACTAAAAACTTACTCAAATGTCCATAGACTGCTGTTTTTCCATCCTCCATTTCTAAGAAAATTGTTTTACCTGCGTTTTTATCTCCATAGTCTGCGAGCTTAATAACTCCATCCTTTATAGCTGCTAAAGGTGTTCCTTCTTCCATTCGTATATCAATTCCATTGTGAGGTTTAGTTCTAAAACTTTCTTTTGCACCGAATGGTGAAGTGATAATAAACCTCATTTTTTTCACTCTCCTAACATGTTTTTCATTAATATTTCATCGTTTTCACTGTCGTCTTTTTTAAACATCTCAGTTGTAGTATTAGATAAACCCTCCATATCTCTTTGAATTAACCGCTTAACATAACTCGAAAAATTAGGAAAATTACTGAAATGTAATACCATTTTGTTTTCAAAGGGGTCTGCCATATTAAACGAAATACTTTTAACTACTCTCATTTAAAAACCCCCCTAGCTATCCTATAAAAACCTATTGCATTTGCATAAACAGGATGAACTGTTTTAATTCCATCTCCTACTTGAATACGAGGATAGAATACTTCAGCATTCTTAAAGTACTGTTTTAGATAAGGCTCTATTTGTTCGGCTGCTCCACCTACTAAACGAATATGATCACCTTTGTTCCATTTGTATAAAGTTGCTTCAGTTATAATTGCTTCAGATATAGCGTCAAGATTTAACGTTTTATTTGTACTCATTCCTTCGTTAATACTAAAGGTTTCTTTGTCTATATAGTGCTTATCTCTTAAAGTAGCTGCATTAATAGTTCCACTTCCACAATCTAACATTCTAACTAAACCGTTCTCAGGCTGACACCAAAAACTCGCTGCTCCTTCAGGTGCTACTTCTACCCTACGAATAACAATGACTTTTCTAATTCCGTTTACTGTTAATTCGTGCCTACCTTGTAGCATTTCTTTAATAGCTTTCTTTTCAATTTCTTCATGTTTTTCAATTGGTTGGCCAACAACAATTTGATGTTCACAGTTATCAGAATAACGATGTAACGCAAGTAAAATTCTTAATTTAGCATCCTCATGAGCTTTGCTATCACCCATTCTTGAACGTTTCAATCGGCTTTCACGGTCTGCTAATGTTGACGCAAATCCTTTTTTACCGTTGTACTCGTATTCCATATCATCTTTTAAAAACTGATCTACACCGACTTTTCTTTCTCTTGCTTCACCTAAACAAGATAAAAAACTATCTAATCCATAATCACCCATGACTTTTACTTTTTCATTTCCTGCGTCAATGCCTTCAGTTCCCAAAATCATAAACTCACTCCTTATTACTGATTTAATAACTTGCTGACTTTTGAGCGTTACTTATTACCTTTGTAATAACCACTATATGGGCTAATATTTAAGTTGATACATTGTCCATAAGATTTTTCTTAACTTTTTTTAAGAAATACCTTAATTTCGAGGACAAGTAAAAATTTAAAGGAATATTTCTTTAATTGGTGAATATTTATAATAAGTTACAATAATAAGGAGTCATGTCATGAAATGTAATATTGGATATATTAGAAAAAGTAAAGGATTACAACAAAAATTTGTTGCAAAGCAAATAGGAATAAGTCCTGAACATCTTAGTCACATCGAACATAATAAAAGTGAAGCCAGTGCAGGAATATTATTTAAAATTGCTAAGGTTTTAGATTGTAAAGTAGATGATTTGTATACGCTTGATGAATAACAATTATAAAACTCCTTTAATTTAGAAATAATAATTGTATTACCATTTTAAAGGAGAATATATAATGACTACTTTGAGAAGCAGAAGAAATAAGAACATGTTTAAAATCCCTTATAATTACCTAATTATTGGATTTTTTCTTTTAGTAATCACTGCTTTTAACCCTTTGTATACACTTTTGCTAGGAACTAGTGCTGCAACCTATTTTCTATTCAAAAGGAAAAGGAGATTATTGTCTTTTGTATTTTTAATTTTGACATTATTAGTGCTAAGTTCCGTTACGGTTGGTATTAATGAACAATTTGCTAACATAATTAATTACATAATGACTTTGATCTTTTTATCTGCTTTGATATATACAATTTTCAAAATTTCTTCTTTTAAAAGAATTTTTAATCATGCACAATGCATTGATCAAATTGATTACATGAATGGTTTGGAGTTTGAAGAATATTTAGGTTCACTTTTTTCTAAGTTAGGTTATCATGCAACTGTTACTAAAGCTTCTGGTGACTTCGGGGCTGATTTGATATTAAAAAAAGGGAGAGATAAAATCGTAGTTCAAGCGAAATGTTATGGCGAAGGTAAATCTATTGGTGTTAGCGCTATAAATGAAGTACTAGGTGGATGTGGTTATCATAATGCAAATACAAAAATTGTAATTACTAATCGTTACTTTACAAAGGCCGCAATCACACAAGCCAAAAGAAATAATGTAAAACTCATTGACCGAGATGATTTAATAGGACTAATCAATGATGCAAATAAATCTAATAAAATTGAATTTTCTTTTATTTAATCCCGCCACAAAAAGCCTCTATATCAAATAATGTTCAAAAAGTTCTGGGGAAGAATTAAAATGATATAGTTTCTATAAGAAGTAATCAAAACATCATAACGAGGGAGAATTTATTATGAAAAAAAACAGTAAGACAGTAATTAATAATTCAAATAAAAAAGTAAAGAAAAAGATTCGAGTAGTAGCGGCTAATGAGCCAGATTATGAAAAGATGATTTGGAATTTTTACCTAGCTGTGAAAAGTGAAATAAGCTGATTTATTTGTATAAATCAGCACAAAAAAGCCTCTATCCCATAAAGGATAAAGGCTTAAATTTATATAAAAAGTTATAATGGGGAACGGTGTTTTTGAGGGAAAGTAAATAAGTATTTCGATTACATAAATAAAATTAAATAATATTAACCTTTTTATGCTCATAATCTTTATTAATAAAATTGAGAATGAAAAGGTGAGGAGAATGGATAAGGAAGAAATCATAAGCAAATATAATAATTTTTTTACTAACAGGTACAATGTTTATCCAGTTGAGAAATATTATCACTCTGTTTATTATTTTAAACTAAATGGAGTTGAAAGTAATTGTAATATTGATTGGAAAAAAGACGAAGCAATTTGGGTAAAAGTTGTGTTTTCAAGAAACAATAGATTTTTTACTGAAATATTTATTAAAGGAAACTTTAATACTCGACCTTTTTATTTAGATGACTTTTATAATACTTTTATTGAAAATAAGGATAGAAGATATGGATTATACTTAAATTTTTTAAAATTTAAGTTTTATGATAATGAATGGAATTATAACCTATATAAAAAAGGAATTCTTAACTTAATAGATCAATGTTACTCATCTTATCTAGAAATAATAAATGAAAATAAGTTATTAAATCAACATATAGAAAACAAATATCTAGAGGAGTTTTTACATGATAACTTGATTACTGAAAAACGCTGCGAAGTTTCTGTAAGACTTGTTCAAGGTAAATTTAAGGATAACTTATTAAGAAAACATCCTAATAAATGCTTAATTTGTGAAATAAATAAAGAACAGTTACTAATCGCAAGTCATATAAAAGCGTGGGCTGCTTCAAAAGAACAAGAGGATGAGAGATATGACCCCAACAACGGCTTTTTACTTTGCCCCACTCATGATGCACTATTTGATAAGAAACTAATCACCTTTGAAGATGATGGAAAAATATTAATCTCAGAAGAAATTACCACTGATCAACATGAGCATTTAAATATTAATACTGATACAAGAATTAGAGTTCATGAAAAAACTAAAGATTACTTAAGCTGGCATAGGGAAAAATTTAGCGAACGTGAACAAAAAAGGAAAAGTAAATAAAAAAACTTTACCATAATTTCTAGGGTAAAGTTTTTTTATTTACTACCTCTTATACTTATCAAACATAGGTAAGGCAAAATAATACACAGTTGCTACTACAATAGGGATAAAGAATATAATAAAAATTGGATGATAGTTATTTGCAAGCATGAAATAGCCAAGCAATATTGAAACTAAACTTGCCATAAATAAATTTAACCAAAATAATGTTTTATAAAGCACTGTTTCACCTCCTAGGACTTGTTTACTAATTATTACTTAAGCAGTTCGGACAATAGAAGGCTTTTCCTAAATTTGCTTTATTTCCCTACTAAACAATCAATAAAAAATCAAACAACTAAATTGATAAGGGTATTCCTATCTAAAACAAGTCAATCAATTTTCTCTAGACTATTTACTAGCTAAAACGACAAAAAAGTGATTATAAATAAAAACAAGCCCTCTTTTTTAAGAAGGCTTGTTTTTATTTATAATTTTTTGAAGTAAGTTTTCTGCTTTTTGCTTTGCTGACTCTGTTTCCTCTTGCATTATTTTTACTGATTTAATACTTTCATCTTCATTAAACGAAATATCAAGGATATCTCCTTCTTTTACACCCTTTGGTAATTTGTTTGTTAAAATATTCATTTCTTTACTTTCATCAGAACGTTGAAGGAGTACAGCAGTTTCTCCATCAACAATTCGATCTACTGTGTATATAATCAATTAGTTCTCACCTACAGTTATTTCATCTTTCATTGAATCAAATCGAGCATCACCAATACCACTAACATTCTTTATTTGATCGATTGTATCGAAGCCACCAATTAATTCACGATAATCAATAATTCGTTCAGCTATTGCAGGCCCGACTCCAGTAATTTCTTGTAATAAGTCGAAGTCTGCTGTATTAATATTGATAGGGGATATTACTACTGGCTCTTGTGAACTACCGCCTTTAGATAGTATATCAATTGGAGTAACAACGGCATCAATTGTATAAATTTCCCCATCTGTAGTTAAAACAACATCTCCACTATAAACTGTCGAAAACATATTGACATTTGCAGCTTGTAGTCGGTCAACAACCTCTTGGTGAGGATGTTCGTAGCTATTTCTTTCACCATAACTAAAGATAGCATCTTTAGGCTGAAAAGCGTCTAGGAAAAATTGATTTGTACTCGATCTAGATCCATGATGTCCAACACGTAACACATCAGCTTTTAAATTGTAATTGTCTACAATTCTCTGCTCTGCTTTCACTTCGGCATCACCAGTGATTAAGAAAGTGAAATCATTATAAGTGAAATGGAGCGATACGGACGCATCATTTAGCGAATCACCATTTTTGCCACTATTTACAACTTTTATTTCAACGTTTGGATCAATGTCTAAGTAATTACCTGCCACTGCTACCTCAAAAGAAATGTCATTTTCATCAATATACAAGAGATAATTCATATATGTTTGAGAAGTGTGTATAGCTCCACTATCAATTACTTTACCAATTTCAAAGTTTCGCATAACTTCAACAGCTCCACCAATGTGATCAGCGTGAGGGTGTGTCATTACAAGTTTATCAATTGTTGATACCCCTGCTTGCTTTAAGTAGCTAACCACTTTTTGACCTGCGGTTGCTGTCCCTGCATCGATTAAAATAGTTGAGCCATTTGGAGTAATTATTAATGTGCTATCACCTTGACCTACATCAAGAAAATGAATTTCCATATCTTGTTTCGTTTCTTTTTCAATGATTGTAAATGGTAAAATAACTTCGTCATTTAAATTTCTACCATTAGTTGATTTTACGTCAGTTGTAATGACCAACTCGTATTCTCCCGTTTTATAAACCTCATTATTTTTGACGTTTACGGTTTGTGGCGAATGTAACGACACATTAATCGAATCTAGTATTCTATTCCCTTGACGTACAAATATCGTCTCTTTGTTAACAGAATCTGACTCAACAACCATATTAAAGTTAATCATCCATTCTTTCTCTAAATCATCAATGTATCGATGATCTAAACCATCAGCTAAAACAGACTTACCAGCGAAAACTAACAAAAAAATAAATAAGAATGAAATTTTTTTAATCATAATACCCCTCCTAAACAGACTCTTTATTATTGTTCTTTTTATATGTATCCATTAGACCTTTTAACCGATCAATTTCCAAATCAGTAAGTTCATCAATACGACCTAATTCATTTTTTATATGTGTAACAGTTGGATCGTCTTTCGAATGATTGTTTTTTAAAAAATAAGTAGCAATTGAACTTGTCACTAAACCAATCAAACCAATACCAAACATCATCAACACAATAGCGATTAATCTACCAACAACCGTGGCTGGAGATATGTCACCATAACCAACCGTAGTCGCAGTAACAATCGCCCACCAGACAGCATCTACATAATCCGTTATGTCAGGCTCTAAAATTTGGATCGGGATGGCTAAAACAAAAATTAATACAAAAAGAGTAAGTATAACTTTATCTAAGTTGTTGGTTTTTAGAATATCAGAAATCGGCTGTGCATAGCGCTTTATAATCACCAACGCTCTTAGTAACCGAATCAATCGGGCTAAACGTGCCAAACGAAAAATACTATCAAGGGGAATTATCGCAATAATGTCAAAAGGATTTTTCTTTAAATACTCGATTTTATTTGGGGTCATCGAAAAACGAGTAAACACGTCCATCACAAAGATAAGCCAAATGATAATATCTAAATTTCTAATGATATTGTTACTACTATCTTGGAAAATAGCAATAACCGAAATTAAGGCCAGAATCGCCATGAATATTTCGTAAATAACCTTTACATTTAATTTTGTTGCGGTCGTAGAATTTATTTGTTTATCTAACTCCAAAAACATCCCCCCAGAAGAACGCTGGATGATGACTGAATATTGAATGGAACTCTACCAAAAATTATAACAATTTTTCATTTTAATTTATACCATAATTGCCAAATAGATATAATTTTTGGAAATAAAAATAAATTTCTTTAATTAATTAGCAAAGAACTTCTTTAAGGGCACGACAAAAAAGCCATTCCCCTACAAATAGTGTAAGAGAATGGCTTTTAGTTTTTATCTATTCGTAAATCCGTATGGTTTCATAAAGTTAATCATATAGTCCATCGTATATTTAGCATACTTTTCAGCAGTTCGTTGATCAAACTGAGTCGCATTAGTAACGTTAAACTGAATAGTAGGATTTAAGTTTAATGTTTGGTTTTGAGATTGAGTAGTTAACTCACTAAAATCTAACTCGTTAACCAAAGTACTCAATACATTCTCAACATTTCCAAATAGTCGATTTACAACCGTATCTGAAAAACTATCCATCATACCAAACAGCTTAGATAATGGTAGTACTGCCTCTTGTTCATCACCTTCACCAATTAAAGCCATAGTAGCTTTTGTTACTAAGCCACCTTCGGCTAGAAATGGTATTTTAGGTAATGACATTCTAGGAATGCTAGGTAATCCAAAGCTACCTCCACCGATTCCAGGTACCCAATTAGGAATTTTAAATGATGGAATCCTGTTTACGGCATTACCTATGCCATTCAACATTCTCTCATAACCACTTAGCACACTATTTGCAAATCCAATAATTCCGTTTATCGGCACTTTTACACCGTCTCTTATTCCATTCCACGCTCGAATAAAGCCATTTTTAAATCTATCGGCTCTATTTAAGATACTCGAAAATGAATCCGAGAAAAATCCACCTATACGTGCAAGTAAATTAGAAATGGAATCTCTTGCTGATTCAATCGGTGAAACAATGGCATTTCTAATTCGTTCTAGCAAGTTAGATGTGATTTGAGCTAATAATTCTAACCCATCACTAAATAAATCTTGGAAAAATTGAAGTGCTTTAGAGATATATTCACCAATAAATTCAAGAATTGACTGGAACAGATTGCTCACAAATTCTAGAGCACCATTGGCAATTGACTTTATAGCCTCAAAGGCTCCTGACCAATCACCAGTAAAAATTGAGACAAAAAATTGCACCAGAGATAAGATTGTATTTAATGCGAAATCGAAAATATTTTTAATGACATTCCAGCCTAACTCAATGATAGAAGTCACGAATGGCATGACAAACTCGACTGTTGACTGTAAAAACGAGAACACATTCTGCACCGCTTGCATGATTTGCTCAGAGTTTTCATTCCAAAAATCGAGGATAAAACCTAGTTTTTCCTGAATAAATGAAGTCACTGCATCAAGCACCGTAAACACGACTTCTTGCAAATTATTAAATGTTTCTTGCGCTCTATCTAATATGGCTTGACCGTGCTCATCCCAAAAATCACGAATAAACTGTATCGCATTTGATACAAATTCACGTACATTTTGAAAGGCATTGTTTACCCTATCTCGAAACTCTTCATTTGTTGCATAGGCACTTACTAATATAGCTATAAACCCTGTAATAGCTGCAACTATTAAAGCAACTGGAGCACCTATTGCACCTATCGCACTTGCTAAAAATCCTAACCCTATCAGCAGTGGAGGAATTACGGCACCTAAACCACCAATTATCATAATAATTTTTTGAGTAGAACCGTCTAGATTACCAAACCAAGTTACTAAATTGCCTATTTTTGTAATTACCTTTGTAGCCATGGGTAATAGCATCGCTCCAAAGTCTGCTGAAACGTCTTTAATTCGACCAGTCAATCTTCTCATTTGATTCGCAAATGAGCCTGAGGTTCGTTCAGCGTCACCAACTGCATCAGTACTTTGTGATAAGATAGCATTGTATCTAACTTGCATTTTTGTAGCCTCGTCTAAATCTTGAAATTTACCCTGCAAGCCCATACGTTCCATTTCAACAGCTATTGTATTTTCGTTTAGTACTGCTCCTAAACTTTTTGCTGCACTATGATTCCCTGAGATAGCTGATTCTAAATTTCTTAAAGCGTCTGATTCAGCCATGTTATTAAACGAAGCTAAGTCAACTCCTAAACCGACAATATCTTTTGATAATTTGGCACCCTCTTCTCTGACCATGCCCATACCAACGAGCATGTTCTGAGTGCTAGCCAAATAACCTTCAAGATCTAATTGCGAACGTCCCCACGCTTTAGAACTCTCCTCAGCAAAATCACGCATTTCTTTTTCCATGCCATCGAAAACGACTGAGAATTTTCCACGCATCTCTTCAGCATCGCTCGCAACCTTTATCAATCCCACACCTAAACCAGTTAGAGGAACAGTTAGGTATTTAGACATTGTAGTCCCTACACCTCTAAGCCTTTTTCCAGTGTCATCCATTCTTTTTTTGAAGTTTTGGGTGAAATTGTTAGTCGTATCACTAGCTTTTTTCATTCCATTTACAAAATCAGTAGTTTTAGCGACCAAATTAGTGACAACGTTGTATTGCTTTGACATTTTTGCTCACCACCTTTATACAAAAAAAAGGGAGGCACCCGTGAAGGTACCTCGCCTAATTTACATATTATTTAATTGTTGTTTTGCTTTCTCAATTGCTGAGAAATCAGTTTCAATTTTCTTCCCAATTAGCGAACCTCTTTCATTTTCAGATAAGGATTCAAGAATATTTTTCCTCGCCTTACCTTCAATATGAGGTAGCATTTGAATGTTAGCTAACATTAAATACTCTTGTCTTTTTTCACGTTCAATACTTTCCATCAACAAAAAATGCTCATCAAGATAAACATGATCTAAAATGTAATCTCTCGTCCAACCATAATTTTTTGCATATGTATGTACGGCTGTCATTAACATTTTTTGCATTCTAGTTGCTAGTGTTTCTTGTGGTGCCTCAGTTTTTACTTCTGAAACACCGTTTTCAAGTTTTTTACTTTATCAATTATCAAGTTAACATTATTAGTTTCTAGTACTGCGCTTAATACATCAATAAAATCATCAAGCCCACCCTCATCTAATACCTCTTTATCAATACCAGACGCAACTGCCACTAAATTAATGATTTCGTCTTGAGATTTTGCTAACAGTAAAGGAGCCTTAGATAAGATTGTGTTATTATCTAGATTTTCTAATTCCTCACTAGAAATTAGGTTTTGTACCTTACTAGGTAATCCCTCAATTGCCATTAATAAACTCGCTGACCTGCGTAATGGCATTTTACTCACTTCGTATGTTTCACCTTTAATTTTTACTTTTTTGATATCCTTCATTTATGATGCCTCCCCATTTTCCTATTTATTTAATTAACCTAACAACGACTGACCGATTGAGAAATAATTATTGACTGCTTTTGGGTCTGCATCCTTAGCAAGAGCCACAAATTGAATTTCCCAAGTGGACTTTTCTTTTCCAAATTTCTTTTCAAAACTGTTTACAGGAAACGCTTTGTAAATTACAATATCGTGCTCTCTATCTGTATCAGCTCTATCTCTTGGGTGAATGCGAATTTCTTTCGCTTTGTCTCTAGCTCGTGACATTAACTTAGCATCCCCATGCCCAAAATCAGTTGGTTCTAGCATTGGCATACCTAGTTCTAATGCTTTTTTAGAATAATCTTCTAATACAATTTTAAAGGTGACATTCCACCCAACTAGCAACTTATCATAATTTGAAATTTCATATAAATCAATATCTTCATAAATTGGTTCAGCTAAGAATTCTGCTGCCTCACCCTGTACTGGAAACTCTGCATTTCCTTCCACAAAAATATCACACATACCTACTTGTAACTCAAAATTGTTTTCTGACATTTTCCATCACTCCTGTTTTTATATTATTTTAAAATAAAAAAAGCTAATCCAATGGATAGCTCATCTCGGTTTTGACCATCTGAATATAAGTAACTAAGTTCTGACATTGCATAACTTGCCAAAACATAAACATTCCCTAATTGATAGTTTTCTTTGTCGAATAAATCCATTATCTTATTACCTAAATCCACTCCATCGTTATAATCAATTGAGCGAATTTTTATATCAAATATTAACTCTCTAGTGGGGCTGTATCGAGGTGGTGGGTATCCACCATTAGCAATAACTGAAACAATAGTATCAGGGTTGTCGGGGTAATAATTTTTAAAAAGGTTTTCACCTAAAACAAGTGAAGTAACATTATCTTCAATATGCTTTGCAACCTCATCTAACATTAACTATCACCTACTTTTTCAACGTCACCGATAAAATAGTAAGATTTAAACTTGCTATCACTCATTTGCTTTGAAGGTTGACCTAAAAAACGAATTTTCACCTTATCCATCTTTTTATCAAAGGCACGAATATAAGGCTGTTTAGGATCAACGATAGCTGAAAATATGGTAATATCATATTTTTTGCTGTCTCCTGCTTCGTATGGGTGAATAGTAAGTTGTTTACCTTTTTTATTTACCTCAGTAGGGTTGTCAAACATTCCATGTGCATGATCTATTAGAGAAGGGTTAGCAAGTTTCATAGTTTCATAAAGCTCATTGGAAACTGACATTGTTAAAGAAACTTCATAGTCCTCTAGGATGTACCCTTTCCCCTGTCCTGCTTGCATCGTTTGATATTTAGGCTTAGCTTCAAAAACCACTTTATCAGCTAAATACTTGATTTGCTGACCATCATAAGAAACTTCACAAAGTCCCAAAGGTATTCTAATGTCATTCATCAAAAAACCTCCTTTGACTTGTTACCAAGATATTCAGCATACTTTTCACCGTATTTAACACTGGGTTGCTCTAAGAACTTTCTACCCACGCTCATGCCGTCAATACTGGGCTTTTGAGCAGACGTTTTACCAAGATTGTACATCTCTTCATGGCGCCTTAATGCATACTCCTTGGAGTATCCTACTCTAGCAACAATGTCGCTACCCTCTTTTTTGGCAGGATCAACAGAGCCGTTTTCCATTAATCCCCCTTCATCGAGTGGTGCTAGTTTCACCGAAATGCTCAACAAATCCTCTGCCACCTCAGTAACACCTTCAGACATTTTACTTTCAATTTCTTCACTTGCCTTTTCAAACAAATTAGCCAATTGGTCAAGTTCAATATTTATATCACTCATTAGCAATACACCACCCATCTAGTTACATTGCCAAAAAGATCATATTTAGGCTTCATTGTAATAACCCTTTGCTCACCTTTATAACCAATTAAAAAGTTAAACTCCTCATTAATTGAAGCATCAGGATTAAACCAAAATTCTAATTTTGATACAACTTCTTGAGCTGCTTGATTTTTAACCATTTGAAACTCTTCTTTTACTCTACATTTCGTTGAAAAAGGCTCTCCTTTATCCTCTTTACCATAAGCATTTTTTGTAACTGGAATAATCGTACATTCTTGATTAAGTAAGTCATTAATCATACGATTTTACCAACCTTTTTTTTGATAATTGGCTTTAAAAATCCCATCACTAAAGGCGAAAATAAGGAATAGTTCATTTCAAGTTGAACATCGTCAACTCTATACTGTGTAACACCTTCATTTTGAAGCTGTAGCCTCTCCTTAGAAAATGTGAGTAAATGAAAAGCTTGCTCACAAATTGCATGAAAATAAGCATCCGTTTCATTAGCATCAGTGCGTAAATCAAAATGACCATTAATAAGATTTTCGGCTGTCACTAATGCACTTTGTCTAGTTGTATCAGAGGAATTAATCCAATGATCATTATGTAATCTATTTGCAAAGTAATTATTTGCTCGACTTAGTTCTATCATTTTTCGTCACCTTCTTTTTTCGTGAAGATGTTGAACTATTATCTTTTTGAACAGTCTCTTTTTTTATAGTTTTAGTTTCAACTTTTTCAGTTGTTTCTTCTATTTCTTTTTTGTGTCTCCGTCTTAATAACATTCATTCAACCTCCTTACTTTAAAATAAATGAGGGGAAAAATCCCCTCACTATTAAGCTTGTGCTTGCATCTTTACAACGCCAGCTTCGTTGTAAAGATTAGTTGTATAATATTGATTCCCTGCTAATACAACAGTACGAGCAAGAATGTCCTCATCTGATTTAATTTGTGGACGCTTTTTATATACAATCTCAACAGCATCTTGTTTTTGTAAAAATGCCTCACCTTCAGCAAGTCGCTTAGTTTTTACGATATCTTTTACACCAACTAATTCAGATACTTGAGCCTTAGTTAATGCTTGGTTTTGCACGTCACTACCGTTGATACTAAATAGATTTTTAACTAACTTAGTATAATCTTTATTGTTAATAAATAAGATATAATCTCCATTATCCTCATCATCAAATACGTCTACTGCGTCAATGATTGCCTCTGGAGTTGTTGGCACACCATTGTAACTTAGTTGAGTTCCTCTAAGAGTATCAACATAATCTAATTCCATTTTATCTGCCATAGATAAAGAAATTTGATTTTCAGCCTCAGCCATTGTTCCATCTAAATTAGTTAAAATAGCCTTTTCAGTGACTTCAATTGCTTTACCTGCTTCTTTCACAGTTACTTGAGTAGTTGTCATGCTTAACTTTGCAGTATCCATTGGTACACCTTCAGCTAGGTCTGAGGCCGCGCCAACATAGGCATATTTAGGACGAGTGATCGTATCTCCTGCCGTTGCTTCCAATGTGTTGTCAATTCGTGCATATGGTGCGAAACGAATTTTTTGTTCTAATTGTCCTGCTACTGCGTCCTGCATTACCTCTGGGTTAATTAAATCAATTGCTTTTGTTGTCATAATAAAAAACACTCCTTCGATAAATTAATATAATTAGTACTTTCTTTAAAGTCGAAGTCCGAAACGACATAATAAAAAGCAGACCAATTTGATCTACTTAGTTAATTCTGAGTATAATTTTGGGTCATCAGTTGCTAATTTTGCTCTTTCTGTATAGGACATTTTCATGAATTGTTCTTTAGTTACGTTGGTATTTTGGCTCGGAGGATTATTCCCTTTATTGCCAAATGATTTCACTTTGTTATTACTAAAAAGTCCTTTAGAAATTGCATTTTCAATCCATGTTAGCTTTGCTAAATCATCTGTATCAGGAATTAAATCCTTCATTTCTTCAGGTATTTGAGCAAGTTTAGTATCAAGTAAAGTTTTAAACACTTTTTGATATTTACCTAGCTCTTCTTTAAGAGGTTCATGTTCTTTTGTTAAGTTGTTGTACAACTCTTCAAATTCACCACTTTTTTTCTTTGCTTCAGTTTCGGCTTGTTGTTTTTCAGCCACTAAACTATCAAGCTGCTCTTTCATAGCTTTATAGTTGTCATTTACTTCTTTAAATCGAGAATAAGGAATCATATTTTCCGCGTTTTTCGTCTCGGCAGACGAGTTGTTTTCATTCCCACTTTTATTCTCATTATTTTGATTTTCAGTATTTTTATTTTCATTCTCACCGTTTTCTTCAGCAAAAAATTGTAAGTTAGTTTTTAACATAAACAATCACTCCTTCTCATTTTGTACGTCTTTTGTGACGGTTTTTTATAAACTAAAAAAGACTACCTACTTGCTTTCCGCAAATGATAATCTTCTCGGTTTAAATCTTTGACTGTTCGATTAAGGTATGTAGGGTTGATTACTGTCCCGACATTACCTCTCATCTCTCTTAGCTCAATCATATAAGGTATAAATACATGCTTACAATTCGGATGTAATACAGAATAACCATTCGGCAATTCATTCACATGAGGATATTTTGTGCTTTTACCAGTTAATGACCATATTGTTGATTCGAAATGAGAGCACCAATCCTCAGCATTGTGTTCACTGACTTGAACTAAGTCGAAATTCTCATTTGTCGGATAGCTTTCTTGATACTCTTTCAATCTGTTAAAAGTACCTTCAGAATGTAAGATACGGCTTTTAGTCCTAACTAACATAGAGCTATAATTACCTATTTTCCATTCTTTATTTCCTGCATCCACAAATGATGTAATACCATTTGAAACTAGAGCCTCTCTTAAATCTTTCTTTGTTCGTTTCTGGCTCTCACCGCTAATCACTTGGCGAGTGATTAATTCAGCACCATTTTCACGAATAATCTTTTTAGCCTCTTGACTCATGTACGTAGTATTTTTAGCTAAATCACGATACAAGTCTCTACTTGCAGTTTCTATCGCTTGTCGGTGTAATACCATTTGATTACCGCTAATAGCACTCACATTTCTAAGTTGAGAGGCTTCACCATCAACATGATTTAATGACAAACGATAATATTCTGGTAAAATATCGTTGCTAAACTTTAAAGCATTCTCGTCTAACCTTAATAACTCTAATTCAATTTCTCTAAGAATTGAACGTGAATGATTTTCACTTAGACCTTTGTCAATCTGATACTTTAAGCGATTAAGAATATAAACATATGTCTTTTGATAATCTTTAATCAGCTTTTGGGACTCTTGATCTAAACTTTTTAAACTCATTTTAATCACCTAATCCATAAACGTCTGAACGTTAGCTTCATTTGTCTCATCCATGATATTTAAAAATTCCTCTTCTACCTGTGCAGATGTATAATGAGGATTTAAACGAGCAATAGCTGACTTACGACTAGTCACTTTTGAAGCAACTTTTAATTGTTCTTCTTGACTTTGCTCAAATTCATCTCTAGGCATAGAAACGTATATCTCAACGTTTGGAATGTGTGGTGTATAGTTATAAGCACCACTAATATTCTCTAATTGCTGAGCCAAGAATAAGCACTTTTTAACCGCTTGTTTCCAGTAAATTAAAGAGTTTTCAATCACGCATTGCGTTCTAAATGACTTTAGTTTCACTGCTCTAGCTGAAGCCTGAGAAGCTTTGTCCATTCCAAACAAACTAGGATTTAATGGTGAAATGTAATGTAGTACTTTAAATAAGATTTGCTCAATGTAATCAAAATTGGCTTGGAGATTCGCATTCCATACCAAATATTCGGGTTTCTGCTCTCCGTCTTCAACAGGGATATAAACCCCACCCTCTGACAGAGTAAATGTTCTATCATCATCAAGTAAACTTTGAGAGCCGATTACATTAGGATTGCTAAACTTATCAAGAATATTAGAAATCTGTGACGCTCTCCAGTTTAATTCCTCTAGCAATGGCTCTAAACCATAAAAAATAGAATAACCAAAAAAATCACCGTTATGACGAGCGAATGGAATGTACGTCAAAGGTGATTCTGTGAGAAATGTATTTACTTCGTCACTTTCTAATTCATCACCGATTTCATTCTCATTAAAGACGTTCATTTTTGTAACACACCAGTAATAACCGTCATCTCTCTTTTCATAGATTTCACGATAAAGTAAATTATCATTGCCATTTGAGACAGGAAAAGCAATTGTCTCACGAATTAATTTCCTTTGATTAAATGGATCAAACTCTGGAAAGTAATTTTCAGGTTGTATATAACTGATTTCTGAAACACCGTTATTTAAATAATTCTTTAATAGAGCCCCACCTTTAGCTGCAACAGTAACAGCCATTTCAGGCAATAAAGAATCAAATTCATTGCTATAAATGATACGGTCAACTGCATCATTAGCAACGGTATCCTCTTTGATATGAGCATTGATATTATCTTTAAATGATAAGTCACGGTAGAGGTGACATATCTCTTTACCAAGTGCTAAGGGAATATACTTATCATCAGGTTTGTTAAACTCAGGATTATTCTTATAAATATTCCAGTTTTTACGGTAATTTTTATGTCGATTTGAATTAAAATTAATTTCTGTCATTTAATCACTCCTTTCTATGCCTATAGCCATGAAGGCTTAGGTTGTATGTTTTTAGGTTTCTTTACTTTTTCGATGAGTTCATAACATAGCTGCAATACGTCTGGAGCGTCATCGTTTTTACAACCTTCATGGAAATCTTTTACTTGAGCATTCCAACGTAAACAATCACGATTAAACAATATTTCACCCCGAGTTATGAATGGCTCTAGGTTAGCGATTCTTGAGTATTTATTTGTTCTAGGCTTCACATTCTTAACAATTACATGATACATTTCATTTTTTTTCAATTTTTTCTTTAAATCGTCTGCTATGTATTCTTGAAAGTTAACACTCTCAAAACCTAGTGTATTAATAGGGTACTTTTTACAAATATCTATAATAATTTCAATTAATTCATTCGGTTTAACTTTATGTAACTGACCGTCAACAATATATTTTCTACTTGTTTGTTTGTGTTTAGCAAGTAAACAAATAGCAGAATAATCGCCTTTCTTACCTCCCATAGATGGATCGATTCCAAGAACTAATTCCAATTCATCAAACTCTGGTAACTTCTCCCAATATTGCAATGATTGAAAGATATATGACTCAGATGATTTAGGTTGATTTTGATCTTCTTGCCAGAATGAAGACTCTCCCCATGTTTCACGATTGAGCATAATATTATAATAAGCACCTTTATACTTAACCTCAGCATCAGGAAAACGGTCATTCCAAAGAACTTCAACACCGTCAAGCATTAATTCTTTATTGTCTAAATAGAATGAATATGCATCGTCCATCCTATCAGGATTTTCTAAGTCACGATAAATAGTACGCCACTTATCCCATAACTCTTCATTCTTAGGAAAGCTTTTTACACATTGATAAAATAACGTTTTCCATGAAGGTTCTTTAATGACACGAGCCAACAGACTTGAATCTGAGAGCAACGTTCCAATATAAAAGAAGTCAGTTCGGAAATTTCCTAAACGACCAATTTCATCTCTAAATGCACTATCTAATTTCTTTTGCATTGATTCAGATTCCATTACTGATTTATCTTCGAGGTCATCTAGAACGATTAAATCAGGCCTACCCTGCTCTGAAGGTTTGTTCATCCCTCTTAACCCTGATTTCCAACCACTACAAGCAATCCAAACACCATTAGAAGTTTCAAGTGTATCAGCATTCCACGTTTTCTTTTTATCCCTCATTTTCCCAAAGTCTTCAATGATTTCAGGGCTTTCTAATGTACGTTGAATTTTAATTAAAAAGTTGGCTGAAGTATCAGAGTTTGCTGAGATAAAAAGTATATTATTTTTACGTTTATATACCGCTGACCACAAAGGCACGGCATAACTTGAGATTGAACTTTTACCGTGAGAACGTGGTGCAACTACTGCTAATCGTTCTTGTGCTTTAGATTCAATTCCATCTTTTAAAGTGGTTAGTATTTCCTTAGCATAGCCTCCAAAATCTTGCTTGAATTGATCAGTATAAGCTTTACAAAAATACTCAATAGATAACTCACCGAGCATTCTTCTTAATCCGTTTTTACCAGTAAGTGGATAGTGGATTATTAGTTGTTCAATCTGGTCATTAGTAAAATATTCTTTAAGGTATTTTAAAAGTAAAGCCTCATCAAGCTTACTCATTCATTCACCTACCTTTCTAAATTGGAATTTTTAAAATATATCACGCATTATTTTGCTACAATGCGCCACCTCTAGCCCGTCCTCAAATAATGGGTGGGGGTCTATAGACAAAAGAAAAAAGCTGTCCATTAATTGAACAACTTAACTTAAAGGTTATTATTTATATAAACTGCGTCAATATTATCTTGAGTTATTCCAATGTATTTTAACGTTACTTGAGGACTTGCATGATTGAATACATATTGTAACAAAGATAAATCTGTTCCATTCTTATAAGCATGATAGCCAAACGTTTTCCGTAATGTATGAGTCCCTATACTATCCTCAATACCAGCTTTCTCTGCTGCTTCACTTAGTAATTTATAAGCCATAAAACGAGTCATTGCTTTATGCTCACCTTTTCTATTTTTCTGCCTACTTTTAAAAAGGTAATCCTCACCACTATAACTTTCTAAGCTCCTTAAATATTCTTGAATGGCTTGCTTTGCGTTTTTGTTAATCATAAACCTCTTATGTTTCTTTGTCTTCTTTTCGTATATCTCGATGCTATCTAAAACTCTACCCTGTTTATTTGTTACATCTTTAATTCTAAATTCTAATATGTCTGATATTCTTAATCCTACATTAATCCCAAAAACAAATAGTAAATGATTTCTTAAACTTTGAGCTTTCAGATTAGCTTTCATTTGATCAATTTTCTGTTTTTCTCGGATAGGTTGAACAGTTGACATACAATCACCTCAGTTACACATTTTATACTTTAATAATACATTTTGTGTAACTGTTTTGCAAGTTATTTTTTGGATAATTTTACAAAACCTCTAAAACCCTTTAATATCAACGATTTCAGAGGCTTGTAAAAACGAGTTTAACAAATGTACATTTTGTGTAACTCAATCAAACCAAAAAAATATACTACTCTTCAACCTGCTTATTATCTTTAAGCATATCGAGTAATACATTCTTATGTTCTTCATTATCTTTAATGTTAATTTCTTGTTTGAATGATGGATCAAGTTCAGCAAAGGTAAACAGCTTACCAACTGCATTTACTCTAGCTTGCTCATTCTTTCCTTTGGACTGAATATCATCAAGTGTTTTTAAATAACGCTCAACATTATTTTTAATATTCTTTTTGGCCTCATCAACCTTAAAACCTAGCGCTTCATTGTAGGCTTTCATGAATTCACCAGTTTCATTCTTTCTCCAGTCGTAATAAGTTGACTTCGGAATTCCAGTTTGTTCAAGAGCATCCTTAATTAATACTTCTCCGCTTACTAAAAGTTCAATTAACTTGATTTGTTTTTCGTTTAACATAATTCATTCACCTCCTCAAAATTTTTGACAAGTTCCGACTACGTGTAGTTTTTCTTACATTTTATTAAAAATAAATATCCTCTCACAAATGTGAAAGGATATTAAATATATCTATTAATAATATTCATAATTTCTTTATTTGAAATATCTTCTTGATCACTCTTTGAATATATTGTAAGAGGAAACACTTCATTGTCTGAAGTTACTAAATAAAGTATTACTCTAAAACCACCTGATTTCCCCCTATTTGCATCTGGATTTTCAAGCCGTGTTTTAAAAACTTTATTTCCTTTGAGTTTTAATTTAGTAATAGGAGTGCCTTCAAGCTTGCCATCTTCTATTTTTTCAAATAATTCTTCAACCAAATCAACACTAGAGGGATATCTTTTAGCTAATCTAGTTAAATCTTTTTCAAACTTTTCAACATCATGAACAAAATAGGCCATTATTTTTCCAGATTATCTCTAACCCTCGCCACCATATTTTTCCATGATCGTCTAGGTCTTTTACCTTCTCTAATTTCTTTAACTTCTTTCATAGCTTCGGATAATGAGTGTTTAACATCAATTCTTTCAGAAGTTAGATTCATTTCTTTTCCCTCCTCTTTATCGCACATACCGTTCACCTCCATTAATAAACAGTATGACTATTGATAGGTTAATTATACCAATGCTTGTTTAAAAAATAAACAGAAAAATGTTGATTTTTTCCTATTTTTTCATATATTTTCGTACAAACTGCTACAAAAACAACATAATCAACCAACATCCCCTTTACTTTTCCTTCTAGTTTTCCTAGTTTTCCTCGTTTTCCGCTTACCCTCTTTACCTTTACCCTTACCCTCAAGCTTATCTCTCAACCTCGGATACTCAGCATATATTTCATCAATAGTCATAACCTCTCTAGGCTTTTTCCTATACTTATATGGATCATCACTAAACTCATAATTCCTATTATCAAGTAGTTTTCTCTCAGCTTTCGTCCACATCATTCTCACCTAATAAATTAATAATCTTATTCACAATCATTGGATTATCCTTAATAAACATTGCCATACCAGCACCTAATTGATTTACTTGATTTTCTTCTAGCTCAATTACCATTAGATCATCAATAGCGTGAATTACTTCGTGAATAACCGTTTCAGCAATCGTAGGTTTATCCATTGTGTTATCAACCTTTATTTCACGATTAATGAAATTTACTTCACCACGTTTTAATTCTTCTTTACTCACACATTCCAATTCTTGATAATGGTAATCCATATGACCAATTTTAATGTTCAACACTCTGAATCCCTCCTCAAAGTGTTTTTTCTAAACTGATAACTGCTCACCAATATATACTTTCTAGGCGCTGCCATCGGATGACCTTTACCTGTCTTTTCTTTACGTTTTTTATTCATACGCTCATGCTTGTTGTATCTGGCTTTGATCTTATTCCAGTCTTTCGGATACATTTCAATAAATTTATCTACAAAAGCATCGTCACTATAGCTTTTTAAGCTATCTATAATTTTATTAAACTTCTGTTCTTTTTTCGTGATAATTGCCATTCATTCACCACCTAGTTAAATTTTGATTGTTACATTTTGAAACGAACAAAATAAAAAGCCATCCAAAACGGATGACTAAAGTCTTAATGATATTTTATTAGATACACCTCTGTTTTCCAAAAGTTAACAAGACCTTTTAAAAATCATAATTGTTGTACCAGTTAAGAGATAACAAAATGTTCCCTCTATAGCCTCAAATAAATCACTATATAACTGGTTTTGAAATTGATTAATACCATATTGTCCATTTTCTAAATATATTGAAGCAATCGCATTTGTTTCAAATAGATTTCCATCTAGATCAAACTTGTTAAATAGTAATTTATCCTGTTCAATTTGATATCTAATTGTACAATCAGGCATTACTACCTCATGTGAATTAATTTCAATTTGTTTTTGACGACTCTTATGAAGTTCTAAATTTAATGGCTTTACAATAACGTTACTAATTACAGTCTTTACTTCTTCTAAATCAAACACCTTACCTGAAAGTTTCTTTACGTAATACTGTTTCCAATCCATCAATCCCACCTCCCTTCACCTACTTATTTCGGTAAAGTTCGATAAAACCCTTCAAAATTTTACAATTAATTCAATTTATTTCTTTCTTTAAAAAGTTGTTCTAGTTCCATATACTGCTTTTCTACTCTCTTTGCTCTTTCTTTTTGTTGTTCTTTATCGCCACCATGTCTGATCATCATATTCAAATCAAAAGTAAAGATATTAGTTACCAATGAATACTCAGCGCCTTCCATATTCTTATAATTACTGTCAATATAACGGTTGAAGTAATTTTTAATTTTATCGTGATCCTCTTGGCTGAAATTATAATTATCATCTAACTTTTTTACTAAAATATTAAATACTTCTTCTGAGTCTTCCCATACCGTTTCATGTAATTCCTCAAATGTATAAAGGTTAAGTTCAATTTCTTCTGCTTGATTATCGTAACTTGTTTCCTCATCTGAACAACCTACCGCAACAAATAAAATAATGAATATGTAAATGAATTTTTTCATTAAAAACACCTCCTAATTTACTATATTAGATAGATAGGAAATGTTTTCCTCCTAATTCTTATAAGTCACTCATCTTTTAAGCGTTTCCTGCACATCATCATTATTTAATAAATGAGGATATTCTCTTAGTAACTCTCTAGTTACATTGTTAATTAATCGTTGCATTCTCTGTTCGGATGCTTCTGTTCTTTCTTTGTGATTATGTTTAATGATCACAGTGTAATCTTTTTTCTTAGCCATCTTTTCATCTCCCTTATCTTAATAAAGACATTATCATCAAATTAACAATCATTTCCACTAAAGATTAAAGGAGAATTTTCATAATTTATCCAAAATAAAAAGCACCCTTTACGGATGCTTAATAACTATTTCCCTTTCTTGCTTTCTTGTCCTTTTTGAATCGTATCTTTAATTCGTTCATGTGGAGTTTTACCATCATAAGTGTTTCTGAATCTATTCATTTAAATCACCCTTTTTTACCAGAATTTCCAATACGTTTTATTTTATCCTCAGCAGTTTTATCTTCTTTTTTAAATAAGTGCATTTTTATCACCTAATCTTCAATTATTTCAATCGATGAAATTTGCGAAGGATTAATAAATACATTTTTACGAAAATTTATTAATCCATTGTAAAGTCTACCTTCTTGATAACATTCAATCATAAGACTATCAAAATGCCATTCATCATCTTCATATATAACTCCACTATTCATGATAATTCTGAGCATCGTATCCCTCCTTTTTGACAGTATATTCAACTAACGTCAAAAATAGGGTACTATAAAGCGTATATTTGAATATTTTTCTAATTTTTTATTAATTAGCGCACTCTGTTGGATTTGAACCAACGAAATAACCGTAAAGGTTTGCTCTAACCAGACTGAGCTAAGAGTGCAAAAAAATAAAACTAACTTCTATAGTAGCTTTTACAATAATTTATGTATTATCCAATTTTTCTTTTAAAAAATAACTTACTAGCAGGATGTGTACTCCACCGCTTACCGTGCAAAATCTGGCTTACACATGGTTGCGTAACATCTAATTCTTTCGCAATAGCTGATACACTATGACCGTCTTCATATAGCTCGAATATCGCTTCAACCTCTTTTAAACTCAAGCGTCTACTGCCTAATTCTGATTTTTCAAGCTGCGTCAATTTATATTTAACTATTCTCGGTCTACCTACTCCACAACTATTTTCAACGGCTCTTTTCGTATTAACCTCACCGAGTACCCATTCAAGATTTTCTTTCAGGTTATTAAGCTGATTGTTGTCTTTGTGGTCAATTACTTTACCCTCAGACCACCCATCAACCCAACATAAGCCCACTAACCTATGCATATATGTAGTTTTGGATTTACTTTCAATCGTCCTCAATCCATAACGGAAATAATAACTTCTTTCATCACCAATATGAGGCTTCACATATTTATTTCTATCAGTGTTGTAAACTCCTATATATCCATCATCAAACATATGTACTTCATAAAATTCTCTTACAGTTTCTAATGTTGGCAGTGTATTTACTTGCACTTTATCTATAATTTCAAATTTACTTCTATATTCACCTTTGTAAAAATTAGGGTTATCAGGCTTCATTTAATACCTCCTTTGATGCTTGAACTGTAATCACTATCTCTTTCAATTCACCTTCATTACAACCACCGCACTGATCATTTGTGGTAATCGTACAACAGTGTGAGCAATATTTTTTAGTCATTGTCTTTACAATCCAACCTCAATTTAATTTGCTCAAGCTCCATTAGCATATTTGCATGATCACGCTCAAATAAATCAAACCACGGAATCAAACCATTGTAATGATTATCAAGAGCCTTTTTTGATGCTCTCAAACTTGCATAGTAAACAATGTCATTTAGTTCGCTCTGTGTAAGTGAAATAATTCTTTCTTTTCTGGTATCACGTTTTACTTTTTCATTAACATTATCCACACTAAACACACCTTTCAAATTTGTTTGGTCACACACGAACAGAGACAGTCTAAACGACTGCCTCACTGTCTCTCATGTGCGTTAAAAATTATATAATAGGAGGAATTTAATTTATCGCTTTAGACGCAACAAATTAAAACCGTGCTTAATCTTATCTTTTTTGACCGAGAAAAAGCTGGGGCAGTGTTAATGGGAACACCGATGCGGTCAGGGTTTAATCTATTGCTACTCTTTGCCATTCATACTCTTTGGCTTGATTAATTAATTCTTTAAGCTTTATTAATTTCTCATCACTCAAGTTGCATTCAAAATTAAAGAAATGACTCAATAATGATGGACTACAACCAATTGCTTCAGCTAACGATTTATTTGTAATTTTTTTTCGTTTTTTCTCCAGATATAGTTCTAATATTTCATGTTTTGTCAATTCACTCCCCTCCTTCAAAAATTAATATATAAATTCAATGAATTAATTGAATAGAAGTGTAAAAAAAAGACAGTCACAATGGACTGTAAATAAAATGGCTACTTCTCAAATTGTTGAAGCATTTTCTGCTTCTCACTTATATATCAGTTAAAAATTAACCGTTTTTTGTAAATTATTGCATAATTATGATATGTATTTACTTAAACTGCTCGAAGGTAGTGTTTTATTATTTGCCATATACTCACTTGCTTTTTCAATGGCTTTATTGCTTTCATTTATATAATTTGAAAATGCCTTAATCACCTGATTGACGATGATCTTTTTTTCTCTTTTCCCAAAACTATATGTATCAAACTCTTTTATATCTAAGCCATTTTCTAAAACATCATATAAATTGTTGTATGTTTTTTTAGTCACATTGTCCGTTAAAATATCAAAAACTGTCATGCTCAATGTAACTTTGTTTTTGTGTAATTGCCGACTCTCAACATCCTGCTCACCATTTTTGTAATTATCTTTCAAAAAATCGAGCATCCAACCAAAGTAATCAAAATTGCCACCAACATCATGTTTTTTTATGTTCTCATATTCGATTGTAAATTGTTTAATCTTTTGGTAAAGGCCCGAATCAGTCAAAGCCTTTACAGACTTATAATATAACCACTTGGCTTTAATTTGTTTATGTATTTTTTCGATTTGCTTGCTTACATTAGCAGTTGAACAACCATATTCTTCAGCAACATCAGCTTGAGTCTTCGTTCCATCCTGAATTAGTTTATAAAGCTTATATTGCTGCTTGGTTAATATATTTTTTATCCCACCAACAAAGGTAATAAACTCTTCATACTCCGAGTGGCTTTCAGCTTCTTTAAACTCTTCAAATGCTTTAATCTCGTAAAGTGAATATATGCCTTCAGATTCGTCACCTTTGCCAACCTCACCAACATCAAATGCGTCCACATGCTCTGAAACTGTATGTTTATCATCTTTTCTTTCTTTATTTACCTTATTTTGTATGTATCCATTTAGGGTTTGTGATGCCCAATTAATGATTTGTTGTGGATCTTTGGTGATATCAGCATCTGGAAACACCTTTTCATATAAGCCGTATAAAAACCATTCTTCAATATCTTTATCATCAAGCCAATGAAACTTTTTAGTGATATTAAAATAAATCTCATTTAACTTTTTATCCTTATAATAAATTCGAGTTATGTATTCAGTTTGACGTTGAAGATTCTTCTCGGGAACTTGACGATGCCCAATAAGATAGTTTAAAACCTCATCCTTACCTTTTTGAAACTCAACAATATAATCCTTTAAGTTTGTTAATCCATTCATACAATAATTTCCTCTCATTATTCATACAATTTAAATTTTCGTTTCTCATTTGTACCTGCTCCTTTTCGGCTCATTTTTGAGCTGCTCTTATTTTGATTTGCATATTTATTATTACTTATTACTGTCACAGTAACTGCCTCTTGTCGGCTTAATATAATATTAAAATTAAAAACTCACAAAACACATTCACATTGACAAAAAATACAACATTGGGCGAACGATAGTGAGTCCAACCACTAACAATTCTTTTGTTAGGGGTAAAAGCTTCTATCGAATCTTTTAGTGTGTCTTATCTTATTTCTTCTAAATTATCTTCTTTAACTCTTCTAATTGTCTTATATATGTCTTAATTAAAGTCTTATAGCGAAAAACAACACCCTTTAAACCCTTGATATGACTGTGTTTTTTGATGGACACCAATTGCTTATGTGTCCGTTTATTAATAATTGGTGTACAGTTTTTATTTTTTAGTGTCTAGTTATAGAATTTTGGTGTCTATATATGTATTAACCACTGTCTAGTTTTAATTTTATTAGTGTCCGTTTTTAATAAATGAACTGTCTTAAAATGGATTATTACTGTCCGTTTTTATTTTATTACTGTCCATTAAAATATTGGTGTCCGTATTTACATTGTTAGTGTCCAATAACTCTTCACTTGAATTTTGATAAGGTAATGACACTTCTTGACCGTTTAACTTTTGCATTGTTGTAGTGTTGTATATTGGAAAATATTTATAACTCGGTTCATTTCTTGTCGCAAGTTTTTGCTGAAGATTTTTATTTGATTGTCGATGTATTAAAGGGAAATCTTGATCTTGATCCACTTCACAAAACTCATCTTTAATCCTTAAATCAAGCAACCTATTAATATACTTTTCTGTAGTAGCTTCATTTTTAATTCCGAGATTTTTAGATAGTGCTCGCATACTGTAATTTACGGTGTTAGCTTTAGCAGTATTATATGATTTAATTAAAAATAAATATGTAATGAATTCCTTTTCATTTAACAAACCCTTTGTAAGCAAATCTAAATCATAAATAGTTACTGGAAAAAAATTAATCGGCACATCATCACTTTTTAACTCTCCATCGACTTCAATTTCTTCTTTTTTGTAATCACAGCCATAATGTACATACCAACGGTTCATGATCCTAGACTTTCCATTTTCATTCCCTATTTCTTTGACTTCACTCAAAAAATTGATATTTCCAGTTTTTTGGAGGTCATCCTCATCAAAGTATTGTCTAGTTTTAGTTTTTCTTCTAAAATAGCTGTTTGTATCACCTTTAATAAATTGGAGCTTTTTCAACCTTTCTTTAACTCGTTTATCCGAGTAACCAAAATAATCAGCTATCTCCACCGAATACCCTTTGTAATCAAGAAGGTCTAAAAAATTTAACAAGATAAAAATTATAAAATCCCTTTCATTGAATGTAGTCTTAAATTTTTTGTCCTTTTGTGAGTATTCGTACTCGTTTCCATCCAAATCAACATAAATATCTGGATCACTATCCTTTTCCTTCTTTTTCTTGATTAAGCCACAATCAATTTTACCTGCATTATATAAATCAAAAATACGATTGTTAATCATAACGTAATTAATTCCACTTTCTCCAATTAATTTGCGTATTTCTTCAGGCTTTCTTTTTATCCTTTCTTTTTTATTGCTCATTTATTTTCCCCTTTCATAGTTTCAAATATTTGCTCAGTTTTTATGTAATTAATGTAACGAAAATTAACTAACTATAGATTTGAGTAGTAAACTACCCAAAACAATTAAACTGCTTTTTCGTCAATGTAATTCATGTATTTTTCTAACTTGTCTTTCTTCAACTTAATCTTTCCAGTTTCATATTGTGATAGCGCACTAATACTGCAACCACAATATTCTGCTACATCAGACAGTTTAATTTTCTTTTTTCTCCTAAGTATCATGTACTGCTCATATCTCTTTAAGTTCATTTCTTTTCAGCTCCTTTGAATATTTTTTATAGGAAAGCGCCATTGAAACAACGCTTTCCATTGACTAGCTAGTTATGTATTAATTCAATGTATTATTGTCAATTTCAAAAACCGTTTCATCACCTTCAAATAGGTATTTAATTAATGCATCATTTTTCCGAACTAATCTCTTAATCTGTAAAGCTGCAACTTCATCATTTTCATTAATTTTCTGCACAAATATGTTAGCCATCTCTCCAACTTCATCGATCAATTCTGTATAAAGTGCCGTTAAAGCATCTTGTGTTTGGGGTGACGTTTGCTGATACCAATGTGTTTCATAAATTTTCATCAACTTTTCATGACTCAGTTTTAATTTTTCTGCTAATTCTCTCATCATTAATTCCTCCTTAAACCTTTGGTATTTCTTGACCAGTTGCATCACTGGCAATTTCAGCAACAATATTGAATGATTCTTTAAGACTATCAAATGTTTGTTTCATGTCATTGTAACTAACTTTCATTCCTTCATAATTTTCTTTGTGACCTTTATGTAAATCGTTCATTATGTCTGAATTGATATTTAAATAGTCATAAAACAAAATCTTCAAATGTTCTCCTTCATGTAGTAACAAACTACCCTCACTAGCTTTTTCCACCAAGAAAGTTAATTCATTTAATTGCGCCTCATAAATTGCCATTTTCGTTTCTAAATTCATTTTTACTTTCCTCCTATTGTTTTTTAAATTATTTTGTAAGGGATGAACGAAATATTCATCCCTTACTCGAAAAATAAAGCCTCCGTGACTGTGACACAGCCACCTTATAAATATCTCTACATCACTTAATAATCAATATAGACCATATGGCTTATCTTCTTGGATGTCTGCATTTACAAATGGAATTTTTAGAGTAATAGACATTTTCGTTAAAAAAGATCGGGCTTTTAAAGTCTCTTCTTTATCTTTTTTATGTGTTGCAATGTGAATATCTTCACCATTTACAACGGCATAAACATCAATAAAGTTATCGTTCGTTTCAGATGTTTTAAAAAACAATTTAGTAAAATTTACATTATTTTCCGCCATTTTCATCTCCTCCTCTCAAAAGTAATTATCTATTTTTATCACACCTAATTTAATGTAGGTATGTTGTTTTTAAACCTTTGATCTTATGTATCACACAGTACTCCCTTTTGAATATAAGAGTTCCTATACCTTTCATTACTGGTGAATTTTCTACTCTGAAAAATTGTGAACATACCAATTGCCCCAACATAAATCTAAAACTTCAGAAGCTTTATAATCTCCATTTCTAAGTTTTTCAATAACCCCTCCTTCAAATTCCACATCTATAACACCATCATCAAAAGTGAAATACTTGTTCTTATGCCATTTACCGAAAATTTGTACATCATTTATAATTGGGTTTACGTTTATATAAGACGCTTCAAATTCTCCTAAAAACTCTTTTCCAAAATCCATAAAATCAATTATATTTTGATTACACTCTATCTCTTCACCACTAAAGTCAATCCGAAAAACTTTACACATTTTTTATTCCTCCTAATTTTTAATTACTTTATAAAATTACTAATCTTCTATTTTATGTAGTCATTAAACTATGTATCTATTAATTTACTTTCCCATTTTGCTCTAGCCATCTAAGTAAAAACTGCTGTGTTTCTCTTGCTTTAAAGAACCACTTGTTACCAACTTTAAAACGTAACTTCTTAAACTCTTCATGATAAAAGAACTGTTCTTGAATAAAATTCCAACTCATGCAAGTTCTTCGAAGCAACTCCTTTCTATCCCAATAAACCAACTCTAAATCAACCTCTTTTAAATGCTCGTCTAATTTTTTCATATACAAATGTTTTAACTCCTTTTCATCAATTTGAACATTTAACATCGTTTCACCTCCTCCGCTAATCATATAGTATCATAAGGTATTATGTTAGTCAACGAGATTTTTGGACAACGTAAAAAATACCAGAAATAATACTTGTATCATTAATGTATATAAGGTATTATAATGATAGTTTATGATACTAGAAAGGATGAACAAATTGGATAACTCATTCGGCAACTACATCAAAGCACTTAGAAAATCCGCTGGAATTAGCTCAAAACAACTGGCTTCAATGCTTAGTCGAGCGCCTGCTTATATTAGTCAAATCGAGAACGGTAGAAATAAAAACCCTAATTACAGTGCTGCGTATCAAATATTAAGTATTTTAGGGGTTAAGGAAGATATGATTGAACATAAATTACACACTTTTCATATATATTCACCTGAGTATTATGAGGCTGAAGCTGAATTAGCAGAAAAACATGCTAATGATCCAGAATACCAAGAACACATGTTACAACAAGCTAGACAAATAGCTGAACAAGAATCGATAATGAATAAACCAGCAACCTATTGGGGAGAACCACTAAAAGATGATTGGTTTAATTGGTTTCAAACCCAAGATACCTCAAAACAAATTATAGAAATAAAAGCAACATTAGACCATTTAGCTAATAGCAAAGCTCCTAATAATACAAAACTCATCAGTAACATTTATGAATTAGTTACAAAAATGAGAAATGATAAAGAGTTATTCGAATTCTTTTCGGAGTTATTTAAAGAGGATTACACAGTTTTTTCTTTCGAAAAACGCAATAAAATAATAAAAGCTATTAATAAGGAAATTAGAGAAGGATTTTAAAAGGAGGAATAAAATGGCAAGTTTTAAAAAGCACGGTGATAAAAATTGGGAGTACCGTTTACGCTATAAAGACCCAATAAGTGGAAAGTATAAAGAAAAAGCTCAACGAGGATTTGCTACTAAACCTGAAGCTAGATTAGCTGCTGAGGAAATGGAAAAGCGAATTAAAGATGGATATGAAGAATCAGAAAATGTATTATTAAAAAATTATTTAAGCGATTGGTTAGCAACTTGGAAAACACCACCAAAAGTTAGAAAAAACACGCACCAGTTACACAAAAGAAACATCGAAAAGCATATCATCCCCTACTTTAAAGAAATTAAAGTAGGGGAGATAACTCATAAAATGCACCAAGAGTTCTTAGATCATTTATCCAATCAAGATTACAGTAAAAGAACTATCGAAATAATTCATGGGACAATGTTTTCAGCACTCGAAAAAGCAGTAAATGAGCAAAGATTAAAACGAAATCCATGTTTAGGTGCTGAAATCAATTCTAAAAAGAAAGTAAAAAACAAAGAAAAACTTGAATACATGGATTCAGAGGATATCCCTCTGTTTCTTCAACAAGCATATCAATACGATTATATTTACTGGCTATTTTTCAAAGTATTATTAGAAACTGGCATGAGGAAAGGCGAAGCTGCTGCTCTTCAGTGGTCAGATGTAGATTTGAAAGAGGGTACTATTACTATAAATAAAACACTTGATTTTCAAGCTAAGACAGACGAAGAATTGTTTGGTGATCCAAAAACATTTACTTCAAAGAGAACAATTACAGTTCGCAAAAGTTTAATAAACGACCTGTCATTCCATAAAAATTATCAAAACCAAAATAAATTAGCTTTAAACGAGATTTATAAACACGAATTAAATCTTGTCTTATGCAGAAATGATGGCAACTTTATGCCCAAATCGACTTTATTCAATGCTATGGAGCGCATTTTAAAGCGTGCAGGATTGCCTCAAATTCCAATTCATGCACTTAGAGACTCCCACGCTGTATTGCTCTTAGAATCGGGCGCAAGCCTTGAATATGTGCAGAGAAGATTAGGACACAAGAGCTACCAAACGACTGCAGATATCTACTCTCATATTTCCAAGAAGATCGAACAAGACACATTAGATAAGTACGAAGCACATATGGATAGTGTTTTAAAGTAGTACAAGCTTTATTATTTTTTTACTCAAGTATGTGGGCATTTTGTGGGCAGACAATAATCACATGAGAATAAATCAGTAGTGCCCACAAAATTAAAACGCTAGAACCGTTGAGACTCTAGCGTCTCGTTTATTAATAAGACGTCATATACTGTTCTCTTTCCCAAGGGTGAACTTGAGTGCGGAACATATCCCATTCAATTTCTTTTGCTTCAATGAAGTGCTCTAATGCATGATCACCTAAAGCGGCAGTGATAACTTCATCCGCTTGTAGTTTATTAAGAGCTTCTTTTAATGTTGCAGGAAGATCGTTAATACCTTCTTCCACACGCTCTTCT
>SKOL01000400.1 GCA_007120055.1 Anaerobacillus sp. | reverse complement strand
TAAGTGATAATATGGTCGTTTTTTTATTACAACAAACGGGCGGGACACTCTCTATTCAAGAAGGCGAACTTGAAGACGTTGCATTTATGACGAAAGAACAGTTAGAAGCCGATCCAAACACATCCATGATGGTCCATTTATTTTTACAACAAATGAAAGAGAAGTGTTTTGAGAAAGTGACGCCGAATCCTGGAGATGTGTATCAGTATTCTACATATAAAATATTTTGTTAAAAGTGCGTGTACAAAAAGGAGGATAATCAGAGCTGAGAAGGTCGAGACGGCGAAGCTTCGAGCAACGGAATGTATGCAACTAATACATGAGTAGCATAGAAGCGAGCCAACGAAGAGATTCGCGGGCTATGATTACCGGACTTATTTGAACACCCTCTAAAACTTCGAAATAATCAGAATATTCAAGGAATAATTATGTGAAAACGCTTTTATGCGTTAATATAATCAATTTTGCTGTTTTTCAAACGAGAGCCTTCTTGATATTATGAGAATAAGTTAACGAAAAGGAGGGCGATCGAAATGTTTAAAAATAAGCCAAAGTTAAATGCAAATGATTGTCCGTATTGTGGCGGAAAAGGATATTTTCAGTTATTACTTGGTGGTTCAGAAACATGTGAATGTTGCAATGGAACAGGGGTAACCTCGACAGAATAAAAATTTAGCACAAAAAATTAAAGTTCATTTTAAAAAAGATGGAGACATTAATGTCTTCATCTTTTTTTGGTCGTAAATGGATGGCTAAAACATTTGATACCCTCTAGAACGTAGTAGTTTGTTGGCTACCCCTGCAAGGATTGCCCCTACCATTCCTGATGACAAAATAATAATATCGGCCATTTGTAGTGCCATAAATTTTGAACCTAAAAGTGAAAAGCTCGTTATTGGTGCTGTAATGTATTCAAAAAATCTAACATCATCAACGATACGAATAACAACAATTGGATAAATAATCGCCATGACCCACGTAGCTCTAAGGAGCATATTAATTAAAAAACCAATGCCGAAAAACAATACTAGAAAAAGTAAAATCGATATAATTAATTGTGGAATGCTTATCACAATTTCACCTCCATTAAGGCTTAACAATATGAATAGTTTACTTAATCGATAGGTGCTACGTCAAATTTTTGGAATTTTTATAGTGAATAAGCAATATTTGCATGTTAATTGACCTTAATGATTTAAAATTTTAAAAAATTAACATTTTTTCTTCTTGTAAATGAATATTTCATTGTTTTTTTGGAGAAGATTATTCATTGAGAGGAGTGAAAATTTATGCAAGTATTGAAAATCTTAATGAAACGTATAACAATGACGTTTTTATTTGTATTAGCTTTATTAACGACGTTTGAATCGATTTCCGGGGTTAGTGCTAGACAAGCATCTAACTGGTGGGTGGTAGATAATTACTCATTTTCGAATCAGGTTGAAGAACGAAGAAGTTTTAGTGCAAGTATTAAAAACTTTACGATGAGATTTAGAAGTTTACCCGAGTTACGTTCAGACGAAAAATTAATGAGCCATGAAGTAGTGGAGTCACAACCATTAACTTTAGAAGAAGCGATTGACTGGAGTCAGTATCCTTCTAAGCAAGTAGTAGCTACTGGTTATACCGCTGGTTACGAATCAACAGGGAAGCGCCCAGGCCATCCACAATATGGAATTACTTTTTCTGGGGTAACCGTGAAGCGAGATTTATATTCAACGATTGCAGCCGATCCTAGAGTGTTTCCGATCGGTACAATATTGTTTATTCCAGGGTACGGTTATGGAGTTGTAGCAGATACAGGATCAGCCATTAAAGGTAATAAAATTGATCTGTATTACGAAACTGTCGAAGATGTGTTTAATAAGTGGGGTAAACAAGAAGTTGAAGTGTATATTGTTGAAGAAGGAAATGGTCGTTTAACGAATAATGAATTAAAAGCATTAAATGAAGCGGAAGCTGTTCAAGTGTTTCGTAGACATCTGTCATTTGCTGAATAATAAAAAGTGTCAAATACCGATGCGGGGTTTGACACTTTTTATTTGTTTAGCTTTATCGCCTTGTTTCTCGAGGTTTCGATCCATCGATGTTCAACGTCTTTGATAGCTTTTTTATGCCTTCAATTACTCTAGGTGATGGGCGGCAAAAAAGCGATTCTTCTAATATGTATAAATTATTTTTTTGAACGGCGGTAATTTCATTCGCCCCATCACGTTTTGTAATCGCTTCTAGCTTCATTTTGCTTTCTTGAACGCCAACCCAAACCATACAAATGTGATCAGGATTTTTTTGAACGACTTCTTCCCACGTTGTTTGTACACTAGCTTTTTTATGATCAGCAAAACAGTTTTCTCCACCGACAATCTCGCTAATGTCAGTTAACCAATTTGTTTTTCCTGGTGTGAAAATCGGTTTCGGCCACCATTCCCAATAAATTCGACCACAATTTTTATTTTTGTTTAGTTGCTTTAACTCTTCAATTTCTGTTAAAAATTTTTCTGCAACAACCTTTGCTTGTTCATCGATATTCAATGTTTTTCCGACATAGAGAAAATCTTCGTAAATATCAGTTAGTGAGTTCGGGTTTAAGACGATATGTGGGATATTCCTTTTTTGTAATTGTTCAATATTTCGTTCCATCCCTGGTACACTTAAAGAAGCGACGACAAGGTCTGGTTGTAGCTGTTCGACTTTATCCATATCAATTTGAAGGTCAGAGCCTAAGCGTGGTAAATGTTGAATTTCTTTGGGCCAATCTGAAAAATCATCAACAGCGATTATTTTGTCAGTTAAGCCTAAATAAGCAAGTAGCTCTGTGTTACTTGGACAAATAGAAATTAGCTTCATAATATAACGCCCCTTAATAAAAAATAAACGACATGCATCAGCAATCCAAAGATTGTGTCATGTCGTTGTTTGTATTTTAATTTTATCAGAAAATTTTTAAAAAAAGAAGTCGCAGCCCTGTAAAATCTCTTTCTTACAATTATTTTAAATTAAAGTAATAGCAAATGTAGCACTAATGTTAATAAAATCCCTGTTAAACCACCGAAGAACACTTCAATCGGCTGGTGACCTAAAAGTTCTTTCAATTCTTTCCGTTTTTCTTTTTCTTCTTTCTCTGGCCAAGTTTTAACTTCTTTGACTAATTTATTAAAGTCATTAACTAAATTGTTTAAGACGGTGGCTTGTTCCCCAGCGTGGCGTCTCACTCCAGAGGCATCAAACATAACGATCACTCCGAATATCGCCGAAATCGCAAAAAACGGTGAGCCAACTCCCTCTTCTAAAGCAATCGCTGTAGCAAGTGCCGTCACTGCAGCAGAGTGAGAACTTGGCATTCCACCAGTGCTTGTAATTAATGTCCAATCAATTTTTCTCGTTGCAATGTATTGAAGTGGTACTTTTATAAACTGGGCAAATCCAATGGCGATTAAAGCCGCCCATAAAGGAAAGTTAGTTAATAAATCCATAATTAGTATAAGTCCTTTCTCCGATCGGTCATGTTTGCTATTTATTCATTGTACAATTTTCAACAGTTTGTGGCTACAAATTTTTTGTATGTGTTGGTTGGTTAGTTGGTTTGGGCACGTCGTTGCATGATTTTTACATATTAGATGGTGACTGGTAATTGTCATGGCCGTTTTGTATTAAAGTGTGTTCTTTTTAACATTACCCTAGTTTGCTAAAAATTAAATGTGCTTATTGGAAAAAATTATATCATTTATATTGTGACTGAATAGCAAATCTTATAACAGATTTCAAAAAAAATTATGTGTTGAACAATCGTTTCGTGAACAAGTAATGATTAGTTACTCGAAATAATTAGTGAGACAAGTTATAATGTAGACGAAGTTAATTTTAGTATGAGGAGTGGAGCTACTTTGTATAAGGTAAAATCAGGAGAAATTTTAGCGAAGAAAATTGGTGCAATCGTTGTCGGTATTTTTGAAGATGATAAAAAGCCAGCAGGGATTATTAAAGAAATCGATCAAAAGCTTGACGGTTCAATTGTTGAGTTATTAGCTGAAAAGCAAATTTCAGCTTCGTTGAAAAAAGTGAGTAAGTTACATACGTTAGGAAAACTAGAGGCAAAAGCC
>SKOL01000457.1 GCA_007120055.1 Anaerobacillus sp. | reverse complement strand
GTTTTTGAACCTGTGAAAACCGAACGAAATCAAATTAAAGAAGTAAAAGTAATTGGCTTTGCATCGTTTTTTATTGAAGGTATGGATGGAAACGATGTCGTTGTCGGTCGGTTTATTGAAAATACGGTTGCAGGAAGTATGGACCCGACAGCTGAAAATTTTGGAACATATAGCTTTAAAATCGTGCAATAGAAGGAAGGAAGATAATGAAAAAAATATGGATGTTAGCCATTGTTTTTGGTCTGATTTCTTCGAGTTTATTATATGTGCTTCTTTTCTCAAATAACGATCACACGCAAATGGTTGATGAAACGGAATATCAAATAGAGGACTTTGAAGAAATACAATCAGAGGATGGCATTATTAGTGAAGAAAGCGATCTTTCTCTCGACCTGAAAAGAAACTTTGAGATTAACGATGGAAAACGTGCGATTTCAATTGAAATAAGTGAAGTACAAGGGGTAACAGGCTTTATCCAATCTGGAGATTATGTTGACGTTATTTCCGTTTTACCGACGTCTCAAGAAAAGGCTTCAACGAGTGAATTATTGTTACAAAACATTAAAGTGTTAGCGATTAGTGGTCCTGGTTTTTTTGAAGAGGAATATGAACTACAACGATTTAAAACCTTGACACTAGAGGTTGCACCTACAGAAGGTGCCACTCTAGCACATGCGGTTGAACACGGAACAATTACTCTAATGCTTCGCGGAGAAGAGGATGATTCAACCGTTCAAAGTTCAACTTTAAGCATTGGGCATGAGATAAATGCTAGTCAAGATGTAGGTGATGAAACAGTTGTGGAAGAGGTGAACTCCGAATGAAGATACAATGGATTGGTTTTTCAGAAAAGAGTTCCCCGATTGAATTAAGACAAAGTTTAGGCGCAAAGGGGAAAATGATTACTTGGTATTCTGAAATTGATCAGTTAGAGCAGAGTATTTATGATCCAAGTGGCATTGTGCTTTTTTTACATGAAAGTGAAACGTACAGTGTATATGAACTTAGTCGTGAGATTAGCTTAAAATATCCGTTAGTATCGATTATTTTATTAGTTTCCGAGGTGGATTATAAAAAAGCAATGTACTCTGGGGCGATTGATATTGTCTCATTACCAGTTGTTGAAAAAGAAGTTGCGAAAGCCGTTACTGAAGCCGAAAGGTTAATAGAAGAAAAATTATCAACGCATATAAATCGTGTTGAAAATAAACAAGGAAGCGTAATTACGGTTTGTAGTACAAAAGGTGGCGTAGGGAAGACAACCGTTTCCGTTAATTTAGCGGTAGCCTTATCGAAGCTCAATAAAAAAGTCGTTGTACTTGATTTAGATTTACAGTTTGGTGATGTTGCCATCCTTTTTGACGTTCAACCGAAAAAAACGATTTATGAGTGGGTCAAAGAATGTTACGAACAAGACGGTGAAAATGTTCAATCCTTTATTACGAGCCACTCCTCTGGTGTTGATGTGTTAGCAGCTCCCTTACTACCGGAGTTTGCGGAACTCATCTCAGGAATACATGTAACAGCGGTAATTGAGCAGTTAAAAAAACATTATGATTTCGTCATTATCGATACACCACCATCATTAGTAGAAACTGTGCTAGTATCATTGGAGCATTCAGATGAGATTTTTTTAATTACATCAATGGATTTACCAACGCTAAAGAATGGGAAGTTAGCAATTGAAACGTTACAGTTATTAGGGTTAAAGGATAAGATTAAAATCATCCTAAATCGCGATACGGAAATGGAAGGAATGAAAGTAGACACCGTCGAGAAAATTTTAGCAACGAAGGTCGATGCGAAAATTCCTAGTGATTATAAAGCTGTTGTGCAGTCGTTTAATAATGGAATGCCTTTTGTATACTCACATCCTAAAATAGCGGTGTCAAAAGGTATTGTTACATTAGCAGATGAAATGGTTAATGGACCGGAAAATAACACAAAGAAAAGAAGTGTTTTTCGAATGTTTTTCCGAAAAAGGGGGAAGGTAAATGTCACTTCTTAAGCGGCTAAGTGAAAACCAGCAGGTGGCTCCTACGTCAACTTCGCAAATACAAGCGTCTCCTAAAAATACGGAAGAAAAAAAGGTGCAAGAGCCAAGCTTTAAGGTGAAGCTTCAAAAAAGTTTAGTCGACGAAATTCAAAAACAAAATGATGATTTAACAGAGGATGAAACGAAGCAACTTATTCAAAACGTAGCAATCTCCTTTTTTGAAAAAGAAGGAGAGCGGTTAACGTTTGAAGCGAAACAAGAAATCATCAATAGTATTACAAACGAATTGATCGGTTATGGACCGATTACTCCCCTTTTAAATGATCCAGATGTTTCGGAAATCATGGTAAATGGTCCAAACCAAGTTTATGTAGAGAAGAAAGGTCAATTAGTTATGACAAATGCCTACTTCCGGAGTAATGAGCACGTTTTACAAGTAATTGAAAAAATCGTTGCTCCTTTAGGGAGGAGAATTGATGAAAGCTCTCCGATGGTCGATGCACGCTTACCGGATGGTTCACGTGTAAATGCGATTATTCCCCCGTTAGCATTAAATGGACCTTCAATTACAATTCGTAAGTTTCCGACCAATCGTTTGGAGATTAGAAATTTAATTGGATTTGGTACGTTAGGCGAAGAAATGGCAAAGTTTTTAGAAGGATGTGTCAAAGCACGCTTAAACATTTTTATTAGTGGTGGAACAGGTTCAGGGAAAACAACGTTGTTAAACATATTATCATCGTTTATCCCATTTGATGAGAGGATCATCACGATTGAGGATGCAGCAGAATTACAGCTTAGCCAAGATCATGTTGTGTCATTAGAAACGAAGCCTCCTAATATTGAAGGAAAAGGTGAAATTACGATTCGTGATTTAGTGCGAAACTCATTACGGATGCGCCCAGACCGGGTCGTTATTGGTGAGGTTCGAAGTGCAGAAGCTTTAGATATGTTACAAGCGATGAATACAGGTCATGATGGTTCATTAGCGACGGGACATTCGAATAGTCCACGTGACATGTTAGCTCGTATCGAAACGATGGTTTTAATGGCGGGGGTTGACCTCCCTGTACGTGCGATCCGTGAACAGATTTCTGGAGCCATCGATTTAATTGTTCAGCAAAGTCGTTTAAAGGATGGAAGTAGAAAGATCACTCATATTTCAGAAGTGATTGGTATGGAAGGTGAAACGATCGTTTTACAAGATTTATTCGTATTTAAACAAACAGGACTTTCTGCAGATGGAAAAATTGAAGGGAAGTTTGTTTCTACAGGAATTCGTCCGAGTTGTACAGAGAAACTAGAGCGATACGGAATTGATGTGCCAGCTGAATGGTTTCGTGAGGAGTGATAAATGTGTTGATCTTCCTATTTATGTTGTTTACATTCCTATTCTTTTTAATTTTTCGCCTCGCATACCAGAAGCAATCTAGTAAATATGAAGATCGAATTAAAAAGTATATCCCGAGGGAACAAGAACAGATCACTGTGAAAGTTCATTCGAAAACTAAAAATGTTCGTTTTGAAAAACGTTTAATCGAATCTTTAGCGAAGAGATTTCAAGGAAGAGCATTTTTAAAAAAATGGGAAAGAAACCTTGAGGAAGCTGGCTTACCGTTAAAGCCAGAGGAATTTTTTGTGTTGCGACTAATCATGGTCATTCCTGCATTTATGTTTTTTCTTATTCTAGGTTTTGAGGGTGCAGCATTAGTTATTGCAACTTTTAGTGGATTTATGTTGCCGACCTTATATTTAAAACGAAAAAAAAGGTTAAGGTTAGAGCGTTGTGCAACACAACTTCCGCAAACGTTAAGTACAATGGCTACATCATTAAAAGCGGGATTTAGTTTTATGCAGGCGATGCAGGTAATTGGTAAAGAAATTCCTGATCCGATCGGTCCTGAATTTAAAAGAACGTTAAAAGAAATGAATTACGGTGTGCCGGTTGAAGAAGCGTTAGAGAACTTATTAAAACGCGTTCCGAATGCTGATTTAGAGATGGTGATTACCGCTTTATTAGTGCAAAGAACGACTGGTGGAAATTTAGCAGATATTTTAGAGACGATGAAAGAAACGATCGAAGAACGGGTTAAAATTAAAGAAG
>SKOL01000451.1 GCA_007120055.1 Anaerobacillus sp. | reverse complement strand
TGCAACACTTACTTCGTGATAAAGATGTGTTTTCGATGCGTGAAGTAGAATATGCGATTTTAGAAGCCAACGGAACTGTCAATGTGTTAAAGAAACCGAATTATGAAAAGCCGACAAAAGGCGACTTAAACCTACCGCCGAAAAAAGTAAACTTACCGATTACTTTAATTACCGATGGGGAAGTACTATGGGATAATTTAAAGGAAGCAGGTTACGACGAAGAGTGGCTCCAACGACAACTAGCTTCTCACGGAATTGTAAAAGCGGAACAAGTTCTTTTTGCCGAGTGGCTTGAAGGGGAGCCAATGTTTATTAATACGTTTATTGAACCGAGGCTACATGAGCAGTAAGAAATTCAGAGTGAAAACCAAGTTTTTCTTATATTTTAAAAAAAACTATTTCTCTACTTTTGTTAACACAGTATAATAGTTTTGTTATAATAACCTGAATGAAAAATTTATGTATCTTCTTTGTTTTGATTTAATCGTTACACGGGTAAATAATGGGTAATACTTAGAAGGTGAAAAAGGAGAAATAGGGATGTTAACACGAGAGCAGAGAATTCAATTACACGGTTTTAACAATCTAACAAAGTCATTAAGTTTTAATATGTATGATATTTGTTACACAAGGACAAAAGCAGAGCGCGAAGCTTATATCGCTTATATAGATGAACAATACAATGCGGACCGATTAACGAAGATTCTAGAAGACGTGACTAGTATCATTGGCGCACATGTTTTAAATATTGCTAAGCAAGACTATGAACCACAAGGAGCTAGTGTAACCATTTTAGTTTCTGAAGGACCTGTCGACGATGCCCCAAAAGGATTCTTTAAAGAATCACCAGGCCCACTTCCAGAAACGGTTTTAGCTCATTTAGACAAAAGCCATATTACGGTTCATACGTACCCTGAATACCATCCATATGAAGGAATTAGTACGTTCCGCGCCGATATTGACGTTGCAACTTGTGGTGAAATTTCGCCACTAAAAGCATTAAACTATCTCATTCATTCATTTGATACAGATATTATGACGATGGACTATCGCGTTAGAGGGTTCACAAGAGATATTAATGGTCATAAGCTATTTATTGACCATGACATTAATTCGATTCAAAACTATATTCCAGATGAAGTGAAGTCACAATACGATATGATCGATGTTAACATTTATCAAGAAAATATTTTTCATACAAAAGCGAAATTAAAAGAGTTTGAACTAGATAACTACCTTTTTAATTACAAGAAAGATACACTAAGTGAGAAAGAACAAGAAGAAATTACAAAACATTTAAAGCTTGAAATGGATGAGCTTTATTACGGGAAAAATATCAAATAAATCGTTGGGACTGTCCCATAAGTGTCTGACACTTATGGGACAGCCCCTTTTTTTATACATTATAAGTTGTTCATTACGCATGGTTTTTACATAACTCAGGTGGGAGTATGTATATTGAGGGTTCAATACGCATGGTTTTTACATAATTTAGAAATGGCACGTATATTGGAGGGTTCAATACACATGTTTTTTTAAATTAATGATGATTTTTTAGCGAATAGTATTTTTTGCTATAATATAGAAAAATCATAAAGGTCGGTGTTTACATGTCAAAATATATTGATTTAAGCCAAATGATTAAAAACGCGATGCCAGTTCATCCGTATGATGATGAAGTAAAGTTATACCAAGATAGATTTTTAGAACGTGACCAATATAACAACACAAAGCTAGAGGCTGGAATGCATATTGGAACGCATATCGATGCGCCTAGACATTTGCTTGATCGAACGGAGCTTATTAGTGACTTCGCCATTGATCACTTTATCGGGAACGGCTGTTTACTTAATGTAAGGGGAGAAGCGGTCATTTCTATGAAAGAAGAATATCATGATCTCGTAAAAGAAGGCGATATCGTTCTTTTACACACTGGTTATGACGAAAATTTCGGCACCGATGAGTATTATAATGAACATCCGGTTATTGACGAACAGTTAGCACAATTTTTCATTGAAAAAGGGGTAAAAATGGTCGGTCTCGATACTCCTTCACCAGATCAATATCCTTTTGAAATACATAAGCTACTCTTTAAAAATGGGATTTTCTTAATTGAAAACTTAATGAACCTACAAAAATTATGTGATGTTTCTTCATTTGAAGTACTGGCCTTTCCACTCAACATTCGGGCAGAAGCTTCATTGGCGAGAGTCGCAGCAAAGATTTAGTACACGGTTTATAAGACCTGTTCAAATTATTTGTCAGGGAAGGCATCGAAAAATGTGGTGCAATCTCAGGTAAATGATTCCCATTCGTACTAGAGCTCGGGCTCTACGGAAATCAAAAGTGAGAAATGATTTCCGTAGAGAGTTTGAACCGCATGAACAGAAATCATTCACACAGAAAACTCCCGTAGATGAATTAAAACGACATCTACGGGAGTTTTCCGCATTTCTACCAAATATACAAGCATAAGTGTACTATTACCCTGAAAGACGATTGGAACGTCTTTCTAGTAACCCTTTTACTTTCTCGAGATCTTTTTTACGAACGAGTAAAATGAATTTGTTATCATCAGGAAACTCGTATAAATAAGCTTGTTCTAGTTTACAACGAATATTTTGTTGTTTTAAATAATAATATGTGTCGTCTAATTCATCGTTTTTTTGTTGCTTAGTTCTCATAACGGTTACCCAATTATTATTAAAAAAGTAGATAAGAAAGAAAAGAACCAAAACAAAAAAGCTGAAATAAATAAATGCCATCTGTCAAACCTCCCTTTGGATTTAAATTAGGATAAGTTATGTGACACAAATTTTGTAAAGAGTTTCACATAATATAATTTATTCAACTTTGAGAAAATGGTTCTGAATAAAACGTGACAGCAAAGCAATTCTTTCATATAAATCGCTGGTTTTTGAAGATACTAAACATTACTGTTAGCACATAGTAAGGAGTGTTCATTTTGTTTAGGGTCGTTATATTTGCTGGTTTTGTTTTTAGTGCTTGGCGTTGGGGAGATTGGAAAAACTGGGAAAAGTACTATTCAACCATCCTTTATTTTATTTTAATTAGCATATTACAAACTTTAGTAACATACGATCATTATTTATGGAAATTTAACCCCACACCGGCATTACCGTTACTAAATAATCATATCGCTATTACGATCGCAGTTTCTTTTGTTGTGTTCACTTGTACAACGCTAATCTATTTAGGAAATTACCCGAATAACCACCATCAATATTGGTATATTTTATTGTGGATTTGCTTTTATACTTTTATTGAAATTATTACGATTAAAACTGGACTTATTACATATCATCATGGCTGGTCATTAGGCTGGTCAATTGTCGTAAATTTACTTACGTTTCCGATGTTAAGGTTACATTTATCAAGGCCATTACTAACATGGTTGCTTACATTTATCTTATTCACCACCTTTTGTGTTATTTTTAAGGTTACCCCTTAATAGGTGAGATAAATTAATAAGAATTTTGGTGATTGTTATGAAGTTTACTAAAAAAATTCCGATGTCCGTATTAGATCTTGCCCCGATTACAGAAGGTAGTACGGCAAGTATCTCATTTCAAAATAGTTTAGATTTAGCTCGACACGTTGAAGAGTGGGGCTATAATCGTTTTTGGGTGGCAGAACATCATAGTATGCCAGGGGTTGCTAGCTCTGCGACTTCTGTATTGATTGGATATATTGCAGGAGGGACTTCTCGAATACGAGTAGGTTCAGGTGGGGTCATGTTGCCAAATCATCCGCCTTTAGTGGTCGCCGAGCAGTTTGGTACACTAGAATCGATGCATCCGGGGAGGATCGATTAAGGACTAGGTCGTGCACCTGGTAGTGATCAAGCTACTGCAAAAGCGTTACGACGTAACTTAAGTGATGGGGACCAATTTCCCAACCAACTTGAACAGTTACGATCATTTTTACAGCCTTTAACGGATTTATTGACGAAACGGGTGCTGATGAATTAATGATTAATTCGCACATCTATGATCACAAAGAAAGGCTCCGCTCATATGAGATCGTCATGGAAGAATGACAACCGATTTGTAGTATAAATAATGAAAATAGTTCGTATAATG
>SKOL01000741.1 GCA_007120055.1 Anaerobacillus sp. | reverse complement strand
GGTCATCGAAGCCGTTCAAGAATTAAGCGGCTATGATATTCCTTACATTGTTGTCTCGATGGGGGCAGATGGAGCGATCGCGTTAGTGAACGACCGCTTGTATAAGGTCGAACCACCGAAAATTAGTGCCGTCAACCCAGTTGGGTCAGGAGATGCAACAATTGCCGGCCTCGCTGTAGCGCTCAAAAATAATCAAGACACCGCTAACACGTTGAAGTTTGGATGTGTACTCGGCACCTTAAATGCTCTAGAACAACAAACCGGGTATGTTGATGTAACACAGATTGCTGAGTATATTGTAAATGTCACTGTGACGCCCCGATAAATCTTGTTTCACATAAGTGTTTCACGGCCGATGAATACGAAAAAGGAGCGCCAATCATTATCCAAAATGATTGGCGCTCTTATGTCGTTCGGGGCGTCACAGTCACGCCCCGAGTAAGAAAAAGGAGGGACTTTGTTTTTGGACAGCTCCTCTTTTTTTTGCTACTTAATAAGTTGAGTGATAGGCCCTAGGTGGGAACTTTTAATCAGATGGAGTCTCGACTCCATCTGATTTCTCGATGTTTCAGCTTGCTGAAACGAGTTCGCTTGTTTTTAAATACTTAATAGCCCCCCTTGCTCGGGATAGGCCGTGGAACCTTTTGAACTCCGCATTTCTCCCTTCAATTGAAGCCCTTTTTTGAGTACATTCCGCTTTCAAAGGACATTCCTTACATTGTTTTAAATCATAATAGTATTTATAACCCTCCCTCTTTCCGAAACGTCCCCCTACTTCTATAGGTGAAGGTGTATAATAAAGATTAATAGACTTCAACGACAAAAGGTTATAAAGTGTAACTTAAATACTATTAGAAATTGCGAGGTTAACGATGAAAAATTTGTCTAAGCTAGTATTTTTTTATTGGCTGCCCGTATTATTTGTAGCAACAATCATTTTTGTGGCGTCGTCCCAATCATCTGAGCAACAGAATATTAAACCTTATATAGAAAGAGTAACGGATGTTGAACAAGTTAAGTCAGTTATTAGCAATATGAGTGTACAATATGCGAAAGAGAAACTTTCTGCAGTAGACACCGGCATGAGCGGGTTAATAACATTTGTTCTCGAAAGGTGGAAGTTTCTTCTCGTTTTATTGATTATTGCACTATTAGGTATAGTGGTTTGGCTAAGTGTTTATGTTTGGAAAATGTATAAGCAAAAAGGGATTGACTATGTTTACAAAAGAGTTCTTTATGGAGTGCTTGTTCTATTTGCCAGCTTCGTTTTTATGATTTTTGCTGTTTATGCGGCATTTCGAATTGAAACAATCCTAAGGTTTGTACAAAGTAAAGTCGAAGTGAGTTCAATGATCGCTTTTTTAAAAAACGTTGAGTTTACGTATGCTACTTCGACAATTAGTATTGAAAGAATGGGCGTTGAACGTTTCATTGAATTTTTAATTAGAAAAGCGGCCCATTTCATACTTTTCTTTTGTTTAGGGTTTCTTTTTTATAGAGCGATGTGGGCGAGTAACCGTACAAAAACGTTAAACTTTATTAGTTCACTTTGTTTTGTTGTTATATATGCTGTGAGCGATGAGCTTCATCAGGCGTTTACACCAAGTCGGAGCCCTTTGGTACAGGACGTAGTTCTTGATTCGGTCGGTGGCTTAACAGGAATTTCAGTTGCGTTCTTCCTATATTTTATCATTGATTCGGGGCGTCACAGGGACGCCCCGAAACGCCTCGGATTATGTTGAGTTTTGTCGATAGGGTTGACGGACGAGTTTTAGGCATGATCGGTGAGTAAGCTCTGCTGGGGGAATTTTCTGCAGAGCTTCTTTTTGCTTTTGTTAACCTATGAAACCAATTCAATGATTGGGTCGATTTAGTTTAATTCCTTTGCGACTTTCTTTAAATAATTTGGTATTTTATTTTTACTTTGACAATGGTTACAATAAATAACATCGACTGCATGATTGGAAAAGTAATGATGCAAGATATGCTTTTTTACTTCAGAAGGGAAACCACAACTTGTACAAAACCATAGGTATTTGTAATTCATAATCCAACCACCTTTAATTAGTTTTTAGGATATAGTTTCTTGTGTATCATTCCGTCACTTGTCACTCCCACTCCCCGAAGAAGATGATGACTCATTCAGAAGTTTTGCTATTATCGTATAACTATGGGTATTGATTCCTATCATCATCCATTTCACAGGCTCGCTTATAAATAATATTTTTCAACAATTTAAATTCAGTCATTATTTCAAGGAGGTTAAAATGAAGTTAAATAAAATACACCACATTGCGATTATCTGTTCCAACTATCAAACGTCAAAAGATTTTTACGTAAGAATATTAGGACTTACGCCACTTAATGAAGTATATCGTGAGGATAGAAATTCATACAAATTAGATCTTGAAGTGAATGGTCACTATCAAATCGAGTTATTTTCTTTTGAACATCCACCCGAGCGATCAAGCTACCCTGAGGCAGCCGGACTTCGCCATCTAGCATTTGAAGTAAATGATATGGGTGAAGCTGTTCACCACCTTTCTTCACAGGGAATTGAAGTTGAAGAAATTCGGATTGATCCATACACGTACAAGAAGTTTACATTCTTTGCTGATCCGGATGGATTGCCGATTGAGCTTTATGAAAGATAGGTTAAAGAGTATTAAATGAAGCGGTAGAGAATCTATTACTAGAATCAGTTAAAAACCCTGGTGAAATAATAGATTCTATCTATTATTATCTATATTCCCTTCTGAAAGGAAAAATAACCCTTTTATTCTGTCACTGTGACGCCCCGAAAAATCTTGTTTCACACAGTTGTTTCACGGGAGAGGGTAAGTGTTATTGGGATTGTGTAACAACCTAGAGATCAATGAATAAAAGCTTCCAAGATCTTTTTTGTCGTTTTCGTCATTGTTGTAGGTAATGAATGTAAATCGAAAAATTGATAAGTATTGATTTCATTGTGATCGACATTTATTTTTCCTCCAAACTGAGACGAGAGATAAACCACAATGACACTATATACCTTGTCTCCATTAGGATAGGTATGATAAAAGTCTGGACCTGAGAAGATATTAAATAGCTGAAGGTCTTTTACATCAATGCCCATTTCTTCTTGTAGTTCTCTAACAGCTGTTTCTTGTACTGTTTCACCTAACTCCATATATCCGCCTGGTAATCCCCAATCAGTGGTATCAGTACGATATGATAATAAAACTCTCCCCTTATCATCATTTAAAATAACTCCAGCAGAAGCTAAGATAAGAGGAGTATTTCCGACTAGTTTACGAATGTTTTCGATGTACCCCATATTAACCTCCATTTTTCCGTTTAATTTTTATTTTTACCTAATGTACAACCAGTATTCGGGGCGTCACAGTGACACCCCGAAAAATCTTGTTTCACGTGAATGTTCCACAAAACGTGGCTAACGTTTTGTGAGGGGAAAATAGAATAATAAAAGGGAATAAAGATACGTTAAGTGATATTCACGACGCATTTTGTCAGAATTTATCGAACGATTTGTGGAACTTTGTTTCCTTTTCTGTGGTACCATAAAAAAGGGAATCAAATAGGTATTAAGGAGGGGGAAGGAAGTTGGTTGCTAAAAATACACTAGATGAAAAAGCGTTAATAGATATCCTTCAATATGCACGTGATAAAGCAAATAATGATCAATCTATGGATACTAAAAAATTAGTTGAAGATATTTCTAATAGATTAAAGTTGTTTGTGCAAGTACCTGTTAAATAAAAATTTAGTAGTACTTAACAGACAATCTTTTCAAAGTAACTTGTACATAAATATTGTTTGAAAGAGTATAACTAAATCATGTGAACTATATTAGTAGCAAAGCTGAGTTTTACCTTTGTGTAGAAACTTGGCTTTTTCTATGGAATTTTTTACTTTATGAGACTGAATAGTTCAGTCAAGTCTCGGTTAAAAGGAAGAGTTTTTAAAATTCTGGTATGATAGTTATTCGGGGCGTCACAGGGACGCCCCGAAATATGTTGGATCATGTCGATCGGTTGGCAGGCCAGCTTTAGGTATCAAAGGCTGATAAATAGTAAAGGATTTGTTTTAATGCAGAAATTTCTAT
>SKOL01000621.1 GCA_007120055.1 Anaerobacillus sp. | reverse complement strand
GAAAGTTTGGGCTGCAAACCATGAGCCCCAAACGCTCCTAAACCGACAGCTAAAAACATATTAATACTTCCTAGCATTAAAAATAACTTTAACATCATAATTACGCTCCTTTTATTGTTTTACCTATTTGAAAACAGAATAGCATAATTACAATGGTAACTTCAAAAAATTGGGTTAACGATTGTTTAAATATACCTCTAAAGCACGTCTCATTTCTTCAGCTTCGCTTTGATCTGCTGCATGAACGACGATATGATCTCCATTAAGCTCAACTTCTATATTTTTAAAGCCTTGCTTCTCTAAAAAATCTCCAACGACATGAAAATCTTCATTTTGGGCGTATAAAGTTTTTTCACCTACGTATTTACCTTCAACAAAAACATCATAACGATCTTCAGAAAGCTTCGTTGTATCGAGCTCTTGCTCTTGAATATTAAAATAAATAGGGAATGCCACATTGTTACTATGACTATTCGTAATCATCAATTAAAACCTCCATAATCTTGGCATGTCACCTCAGGCGCATGCTTTCATTTTTTTATACGTTCAAAGACTATGCTCCATCACGTATTAAACATATTTGTTTCTTTATTTTGGTCTAAAATTGATTTAATTATGAATTGAATTTTTCCTGTCACACAGATAACGCTATGGTTTACATTAGAGAATATCACTGAAAACTGATTGTAAGAAGGAAGCGAGAAGATTGCCTTTAAAGTTTGAAATAATGGACTTGACCGCTTATTTATAAAGTTTATATAAAGCTTGTGTTCCACTATTTTCTTCTCCAGCTTCGGCAAGCTGCTCATAAAGTTGCTTAGCTAGCTTTAATCCTGGAGTCACTAAACCCATTTCCTCTGCAGACTGCAGGGCGATCGTCATATCTTTAATAAAATGCTTGACGTAAAACCCTGGTGCAAAGTCACCTTCAATCATCCTCGGTCCTAAGTTACTTAACGAAAAACTACCTGCAGCACCGGTTTCAATCGTATGTAACACTTTTTGCGGTGAAAGCCCTGCTTTTTCAGCATAAATAATCGCTTCACAAACACCGATCATCCCTGTTGCAATCGCCATCTGGTTACACATTTTCGTATGTTGCCCCGCCCCTGCAGCACCTTGAAGAGCAATATTTTGTCCCATTACTTCAAAGATCGGTAAAACCGCTTTAAAATCAGCTTCATCCCCTCCGACCATAATAGCAAGACGTGCTTCTTTTGCCCCAATATCACCTCCAGAAACAGGCGCATCTAACGCATGCATCCCACGCTGTTTCGCTTCTTCGTAGATTTTTGTGGCTAGTGATGGCTTTGACGTCGTCATGTCAATAAAATAAGTACCAACTTTAGCATGATTTAATAAACCATCTTCACCTAAATATACTTGTTCAACATCATGAGGATATCCGACAATCGTAATGACAACATCAGCGCTTGCAGCGACTTCTTTAACCGTTTCTTTCCATACAGCACCTTGTTCAACTAAAGGTAATGCTTTTTCTTTTGTACGATTGTATACAATTACGTCATACCCGGCCTTCATTAAATGTCCAGCCATGCTTTTGCCCATTACTCCTATACCGATAAAACCGATGGTTGTTCCTTTTTGTAACGTCAAAATAAATTCCTCCTCCATTTGGTAAAATCTATATCTTTTTCCTACAGAACTCTCCTGACGATAAACGTCACCAACTAAGATGGAAAAAGCGGGTACTTTCCCTTTCCAACTACCTCAAAAAATAAATTCATCAGGGTCTGGACCGATGCGCTTATCTTTGTTTAAAGCATCAATTTTTTCGATATCTTCTTCCGCTAATTGAAAATCAAATATGTTCGCATTTTCGACGATCCGACTTTTCGTTACAGATTTCGGAATCGTGACGACACCATTTTGTAAATCCCAACGTAAAATGATTTGTGCTGGGGTTTTATTATATTTTTTGGCTAGCTCAACTATCGTAGGCTCTGTGAAAATATTTCCCCTCGTCAACGGACTCCACGCTTCGAGTTGAATATTTTCTTCTTTGCAGTAAGCGTGCAGTTGTTTTTGAGTAAGTTCAGGGTGGTATTCTACTTGGTTGACCATCGGTTTGATTTCACAACTAGAAATCAAATCTTTTAAGTGGTGTATTTGAAAATTACTAACACCAATTGCACGAACGGCCCCATCTTTATACAGCTTTTCTAGTGCTCGCCACGTTTCTTTATATTTATCTTTTCCAGGCCAATGAATCAAATATAAATCAATGTAATCAAGCCCTAGTTTTTTTCTACTTTCCTCAAAAGCTTTAAGTGTGTTCTCATAGCCTTGATCTTCATTCCATACTTTTGTCGTAATAAAAAGCTCTTCACGAGGAACCGAGCTGTTTTTTATCGCTTTACCAACACCTATTTCATTTTTGTAAAAAGAGGCCGTATCAATACTACGATAGCCGGCTTCTAATGCATGAGCGATTGCGTTTTCGATCTCCTCTCCTTCTTGACTCTTATAGACACCAAGGCCTAACCAAGGCATTTTAACACCGTTATGTAATATCGCTTTTTCTTGAATACTTTTCATTATGTACCTCCTACATATTTTTTATTTGCCAGTCAATCTCGGTTTCTCCAATCGATGTTAAAAATTGATTCGTTTTCGAAAACGGTCGACTCCCGAAAAAACCACGATAAGCAGAAAAGGGGCTTGGATGAGCCGCTTCAATTATGTAATGATGCTCTCCAGTTATGACCTGCTTTTTTTCGGCTGCATTTCGACCCCATAAAATAAAAACAACAGGTTGTTTTCTTTTATTTAATAATGAAATTACTTCGTCAGTGAAAAACTCCCACCCTTTTCCTTTATGAGAATTTGGGGTGCTTTCTTGCACGGTAAGAACGGTATTTAGTAGAAGAACACCTTGGTGGGCCCAAGCTTCAAGGCAACCATGATTGGGGATCGGATACCCTAAATCAGTTTGCAATTCTTTAAAAATATTTTTCAAACTAGGAGGTATTTTCACCCCTGGTTGAACGGAAAAACTTAAACCGTGCGCTTGTCCCCTACCGTGATAAGGGTCTTGTCCTAAAATGACTACTTTCGTTTGTTCGTAAGAAGTAAAATGAAGCGCGTTAAAAATATCTTTTTTTTCTGGATAGATGGTGGTTTGTTCGCTTTGGTCTGTTAAAAAGCTTTTCATTTGCAAAAAGTATGTTTTTTCACATTCCGCTCTGAGCAAATCACTCCAGTCATTTGTTAAATTTATCATGAACTTACCTTTCTAAAACCTATGACTTTCTCTAGAAGCGTTTGAACGAGAAACTAAGTTTTATAACTATTTATTTCTATTCTATTGAACGGCTCTTTATGTTTCAATGGAAAAGCCTAAATTAAAAAAGGACGCCCCTTTAATTGTCAGTCACCGTTAAGCACTGAACCGAGACGAATAGTAATATTACGTCTCGAATTAGTGTTTATTTATAGTGAGCTGACACTTGGGACATCCATATTTTTAAGCATAAAAAACTTATTTTTTAATTTATGACGGAATTTCCTAACTGTTGTTCAAGCCACTGTTTAATTTCCGGGTTATCTTTAAATGGAACAATGACCGGACGATAACATTCGCCAATTTTAAAAAGGTCGTATTTTTTCCCTACTTTTGCAATGCAGTAATTTTCGAACGGGGTTTGAAAAACTTGTTCCGCATTTCTCCCATCAACTTGGTAGTACCCGTGAATTAAAGACATATCTATCTCTTCAGGCTGCCAATCGTACGTTTCCGTTTTTAAGTTTTCCAAAATCTTTTCCACTTCATTTACATTATTGAAAGCAGGAAGTATGCCCATCGTTTGTAAAATTGTTTGAACAGGTTTTTGCGTTTCCATTTAGAAACCACTCCTTATTTTTTATAAAAAACGTTTCTATTGAGTAAACCAAAGCAACAGTAGACAATATAATCTTTACCATTTTATGTTACAAACATTCTTAAATAAAAATTTATTGCTCAATATTTAACAATGTCTTATTATCTTTCATTGTACTCCCTTCATCCTTTTATTTACAGTGTTAAAAGTGGTAATCTTTTGAATTATTTATTACAACTTTAAGGATGTTTAGTGTAAATATTAATATT
>SKOL01000768.1 GCA_007120055.1 Anaerobacillus sp. | reverse complement strand
AGGTCTATTTGGCTTACGCAAATTAATTTTGAGTGGGAGGGGTACCCCTCCCACTCAAAATTAATTCATCTAACATAAAAAAGTTATAAAAACACTTGACTAGAGGTAAGAAAAGAGGCTGTCCCAAAAATATTATCTTTGGAAACAGCCCCTTAATATATTTCGTCGCTATCAATAATTATCTTTTATCTTCATCCTTCAAAAACCATAACGGCTCTTTATTATCGACTTCACCATTGTAGTTGATCAATATTTCCTGTCCTGCTTTAATATCCGTATATGCGTAGTATTTAAATGTATGATTTTCAAAGTGAATATCGTATGTTGCGTTAGGCTCGTAAGAATGGTTAAAAAGCATTCCATAGCCTAAAACGACTGCAGAATGATTTTTACCATATTCGTACACATAATCAGCAAGGGTCGTTTCATCTATCAATATTTGCTCAATATTTGGGTAAGGAATTACAGGAGCTTCATGGATTAGCTCGCCCTTTTTTATATCACGTGTTGCAAATACTCCTCTATTAAACTCCCCATCACCTAAAGGAGACTTTTTAACTTCTATCATAGGTTAACACCTTCACATTCTCTTTAGTTTAATTTATAAAAATTGGTTGATCGCTATGGCTAAGCTTGAGACTTACAATTATTTATACTATCAACAAATTAAATTATTAATAGAGTGAATTTCATAATTACCAAAAATGAGCTACATCATGCAATATATAGTTTGCGAATGGTTTTTACGCAACTCTATATTGACCTTAGTGGCGATAATAATCAATTATGAAATTCATTGAATAATGCAGACTAAAATAAATTGTCGTACACTCTTTTTAAGATTTAATTATAACGTAAGCTATGATCATAATCTACGATGAACGAAAATTCTTTTTTCATAAATATTTTGAAGGGAACGGTAACCTCTTTTCAGAAGTAAACTATGATCAATATATGCATGTATTTTTCCGCAAGCGTTCGATAAAAATAAGGTCGAACTTATGATTGGGAATGTTCGCCAATTTTCCTTACATCATCAGTACACTTATCGAGTTTAAGGAGAGATACGATGCCGTTCGAAAAAAAAGCAATTATCGGAATTTCAAGTTCCGTTGAAAACCATAATAATATTCCTAGTGTACATGTTCACGAAAAGTATGTTCAGGCGGTTATTAATGGTGGAGGGGTCCCAGTCGTAATTCCCATTGGTCCAACAGAGATGGCCAAAGCATGGGTTTCGATGTGTGACGGACTTATATTAAGTAGTGGCGAGGATATTGATCCTGCTTCATTTAACGCTAATCCCATACCACAAATACAAAAAACGAACCAAAAACGTGACAAGATTGAAATTGAACTTATTCACAATGCACTTAAACTACAAAAGCCGATTTTAGCAATTTGTAGAGGGATTACGATGCTAAATGCTGCGCTAGGTGGAACAGTCATTCAAGATATTTGTACTACTGTTTCGAAGCCGATCAACCACTATCAGCAAGCCGAAAGACCAGAAGCGACTCATGATATTATCATTGATACAACTAGTCGCCTATATCAAATATTTCAAAAACAAAAAATCCACGTGAATAGTATGCATCATCAAGCTATCGACATGATAGCACCTGATATAAAAGTAGTAGCGACCGCTCCGGACGGTGTTATTGAAGCAGTCGAAGGAATTAATGACACGCCTATATTATGGGGGACCCAATGGCACCCTGAAGAAATGGCGGTAGAGGACCCGAGTATGAACGAATTGTTTAAACAATTTATTGCCGAGTGTAATAAATAATTTGAGAAAGTGTTTGATAAGGATGTGACAACCAAAAAATGAATGAAAACAATTATGTTTGGTATGCAAGTTACGGTTCGAATTTAAGTAAAGACCGATTTTTATGTTATATAAGAGGCGGCAAACCCGAAGGATCTGAAAAAGAAGAAGTCGGTTGTAGAGATCCATCATTACCTCTAAAAGAAGAAACATTCGTCATGAATTTCCCATTATACTTTGCAAAAAATTCCGATCGGTGGCAACAACAAGGAGTCGCTTTTATTGGTCTTACCAAAGACCAAAACGAAGTAACATATAGTAGAAAATATCTAATTACCGAAGAACAATTTTTAGATGTCGTCAAACAAGAAAATAATGGTGTTGAGCTTGATATTGATTTAGAAAAAGTAAAAAAAGAAGGTCATTTAACTCTTAGAGACTCGTGGTACGGGACGATTTTATTTTTAGGAGAAGCGGAAGGGGCGCCGATATTTACGTTTACGGCTGATTGGGATTTAGATGTGCCGTTTAATAAGCCGTCCGAGCAATATTTAAGTATGATCATTGAAGGTCTCAAACGATACGTAAACATTAACAGTCATGATATTATCAATTACTTATCGACAAAACCCGGAGTAATAGATAATTATAGTAAAGAAGAAATTGAAAAATTAATCTAATCGATGTGTGATAGGTGATCAATTACGATCACCTTTTTGGCTTGTAACAAACTACTTTAATTAAGTTGTGACGAGCAAATGATAATAATTTTAAAATTAGTTTTATTGTTCACATTGTGTTCATTTAACCGTGATAAAATAACAAAGTATAATACGAATAGGCTTTTTTAGATCTGAGGAGGAAAATAAGAAATGAATTGGAAAAAAATGAAGTGGGCAACCCCCTTCTTAGCAGCTGCTATATTAGTTGGTTGTAATACAGGAGGAGACAGTGTCGATGAAACAACTCAAGAAGAGGCACCCGCGTTATATCCTGTTGAAATCGATGAAGTAACGAAGGGAATACTTACGGATGAAATGAAATTATCAGGAAATGTAATGCCAAGTAAGCAAATGGTCGTTCTCCCGATGCTTACAGGGGAAGTAACAAAAGTAAATGTCGCCAATGGTGATCAAGTAGAAAAAGGAGATATTTTAATTGAAATAGATGCTTCAGATGTTGAATTAAATGTTGCTCAAGCTCAAGCAGGTCTTGATGCTGCAACAGCCAATTTAGCAGGAGCAAGACAGATGCGCGAGCAAAGTATGAAACAAGCGCAACTTCAATTAGATCAAGCAAAGGATTTATTGCAGATGATCGATGATATTAGTGAAGAGGAAGTACCTGAATTAGACATCGATAATGAACAACTCTCTGAAGAGCTAGAACAACTTTTACAAACAATTGTGGACAGTAATCTGCCATCGGAATTTGATAGAAAACAAGCTGAGACTGCTGTAGAGCAAGCGCGTACAGCTTTAGAGCAAGCGAGAAGTACGACACAAATCGAAGCGGCTGAAGCTTCTGTAAAACAAGCCGAAATTGCTGTTGAAATGGCAGAAAAACAACTAACGAATGCTGTTATAAGAGCGCCGATTGCTGGACAAGTTACGAACTTCACAGCAGTTCTCGGTCAAATGGTATCGCCGCAAGCACCATTATCACAAATTGTTCAAATGGAAGAGCCACTTGTTCAAATGAATGTGAATGAATCTGTGCTTCCTTCTTTAAAGAGAGATCAGGATGTTGAGGTAGTGATAAAATCATTAAATAGAGCGTATAAAGGGACGGTTTCTTACATTAGTATCATGCCTGCTGAACAATCACGCTCTTATCCAGTAGAAATTAAAATAAATGATGGCGATGAAAATTTACGTGTTGGTATGATGGCTGAAGTGATCGTCACTGTCTCGGATGAACAGAAACAGACAATTGTTCCTGTAGATGCAATTATCACAGAAAATAATAAACCGATTGCTTATGTGACAAATGATGGCGAATCGGTAGAGCGACGTAAAGTAACAATCGCCTCAGAAACCGTAGATTATTATAGTATTGAAGCAGGATTAGAACCTGGTGAATTCGTTATCGTTCGTGGAGCTCATCAACTATATGATGGAGCATTGATCAATGTAAGGAATCCCGATCTTATAGAAGATAAAGCAAATGTAACTGATGACGAAACCGAAGAACATAATGAGGGCGAGGACGACAATTCCTCAGAAGAATAGAATGAAACTTGTAATAAGTCACGGAGGAATATAGATGAGATTAATTAAAGAATCCGTCAAGCGACCGGTCGGTGTCATTATTACGACACTCGTCGTTATGATGTTAGGGTTTGTT
>SKOL01000740.1 GCA_007120055.1 Anaerobacillus sp. | reverse complement strand
ATTTAAGGGGCAAACGATTGCATCAACCGAGTATTTTTTATAAAATTGCTTTAATACGAAAAAGGGGGATACAAACAATGCAAGATTTCATATTTCAAAATTGTACAAAACTAGTGTTTGGAAAAGAAGCAGAAACATCGGTTGGCAAGGAAACCGTGATATATGGCAGAAAAGTTCTTCTTCATTATGGTGGCGGTAGCATTAAAAAAAGTGGTTTGTACGACCGTGTTGTCGAGTCATTACACAAAGAAGAGATTGAAGTTTTCGAATTAGGTGGGGTGAAACCGAACCCACGCGTCGACCTTGTTAGAGAAGGGATCTAGCTGGCACAATTGCTCATAACGACTCGTTAAGTACTGGTAGAATTGGTGATTGGGCAAGTCATGATATTGAACACGAAATTAGCGGAATATACGACATCGCTCATGGAGCTGGACTTGCAATCGTTTTTCCAGCATGGATGAAGTATGTTTACAAACATGATCTAAATCGATTTGCCCAATTTGCCCATCGAGTCTGGGCCGTTGAAATTGATTTAAATAATCTAGAGAAAACGGCTTTAGCTGGCATAAAGAAAATGGAGGAGTTTTTCACTTCTATTGGTATGCCAATCACATTAAAAGAGGCTGACATTACTGGTGAACATATAAACGAGATGGCGAAAAAGGGGACAGAAAGAGGTCCATTAGGTAACTTTGTTAAGTTAAGTGAAGAAGACGTTCGCCAAATTTTACAGTTAGCGAAGTAGCCTTGGTAAAAAAAATTCTTAGTAATTTTTCCCATTTTCGAAAGTTCTCAATTTGGTCATATTTTTCCTTTATAATAATAAACGTCTAGATCACAACGAGACTTTTACAAAGGAGAATATGTTCGATGATAAAGAAATCACTTTGTCTATTTTTAATAGGATTTATACTTTCGATATATCAGCAAGACTCGGCTTATTCGCATGCTAAACCGATGTTACAAAGTGAGTCAGCAATTTTAATTAATGCTAAGACGGGAGATGTATTGTTTGAGAAAAATAGTGCTGCACATATGTACCCCGCTAGTATAACAAAAATAATTACAGGGATTATAGCGATAGAAGAAGGGAATTTAGATGACATCGTTACGGTTAGCGAAAATGCTAGAAATGTCATTGGAACAAGAGTTTATTTACTCGAGGGGGAAGAAGTTCCTTTAAAAAGATTAGTTCAAGGCTTATTGATAAGTTCAGGAAATGATGCCGGAACAGCCATTGCCGAACATTTTGATGGAAGTGAAGAGGCGTTTTCAGAACGAATGAATCGGTTTGTTCGAGAACGAATCGGTGTTTATAATACGACTTTTACGAACCCACACGGACTTTATCACCGTAATCATAAGACAACTGCAGAGGATATGGCAAAAATAACCCAGTATGCGATGGAAAATGAAAAGTTTCGAGAAATTGTTGGTACGAATGACATGGAGTGGATCGGTGAAGGTTGGGAGACGACCATTTATAACCATCATCAATTAATAAGGCAATACGAAGGAGTAACAGGGGTGAAAAACGGCTTCGTTAGTCTAGCCGGTTTTACTCTAGTTACTTCTGCAGAGAAACACGATATGGAATTAATAGCGGTCACATTAAAAGCTTATACGAGCGAAGGCGCTTATACGGATACTACTAAATTATTAGATTATGGATTTGAAAACTACACAACGAACGTAATTCCAAAAGGAACGATTTATGAAGATGATTTAGGAAAAATATATAGATTAACTGAGCCGGTGAAATTTACGACGAAAAAAGAAGAGGAATTCGCCAAAAAATTTACCGATGGCGGCATCTTAAAAGTATATGATAATAACGAAAATAAAATATTAAAAGAGGCTATAGAGCCTGGAGAGTTAACGAAACGAAAAAACAATGCAGGAGTAAGTTTATTAGCGCAAGAACCGATGCCTAAATCTAATTTTCATAGATATCTATATATATTAATTTTATTAACGATCGTTTCAGTGGTTTTTTATTTAAAAAGGAAGTAACTCATTTCTGTAAGAAGAATGACTAGCCGAGTGTTTATGCACTCGGTTTTTTGTTTGTATTGGCGCTGGTTGTACGTGGGTTGGTGGACATGTCAGCAAAAATAATTACGTAGCAAATTAAGGTACAACGAAAATGTACCATGATGAAAATTCGAATTGAAGAAGGGGAGGATATTATTTTTAATTTAAAATGCCTTTAATGCAGATAAAAAACTAATAAACATTATTACGTAAAATATAAATTTGACGAAATAAACCCCGTATATTAAACTATAATTAAAGGATGTGATCATTTTGAGCCAAGAAAATCGACAGCGTTATTTTGAACGCATTGAAGAAAAATCTAAACAACTTCCTTGGTACGTCGTTGAATACATAGATAAACGAAAACGAAAACTTTCACCAGCGTCATTACTTAATTATTGCCATGACTATATCATCTTTTTTGACTGGATTTTAGCAGAAGGAATTTTCAAGGGCGATCGCAAAGATATTCCACTTGATACCTTAGAAAAACTAACAAGGCAGCAAATTGAAGATTTTCTATCGCATCTAGAATTTCGCTTAGGTAACTCCAAATTAACAGTCAACCGTAAGCTTTCTGCGTTAAAATCACTGTTTAATTACTTACAAAATATCGCTGAAACTAGTAACTTACAACCTTATTTATCGCGAAATGTGATGGCGAAAATTGAATTAAATAACATTAATGAAGATCAAGAAACACTAGCAAACCGTATGGAAGGTAAAATTTTGCGTGGTGATGAATATGAGCAATTTCGCCAGTTTGTTGCCCATGATTACGGCGTAATCCACAAGGAAAATAAAAAGTTGTATAATTTCCATGTAAAAAATCGTGAACGAGATACAGCGATCGTCTCACTCATCTTAGGTTCGGGACTCCGTTTGTCTGAGCTGGTTGGTCTTGATATTGATGATATTGATTTTCAAAAAAATACAGTAAGAGTGCTACGTAAAGGAAATAAAGAGCAATACGTCTACATTAGCGATCAAGCGATGCTCGACTTAAAAGACTATTTAGCTGTACGAAACGATCGTTATCATCTTACAAAAACGACGAAATCATTATTTGTATCAGCGCCAATAGGTCCTAAAAGCACAACTAGACGGTTAACACCACGAGCCATCGAAAAACTTGTTGAAAAATACGCCAATGCATTCGGAAAATCATCATTATCCGTACATAAACTGAGACATTCATTTGCTACTAGATATCATTCAGCGATTAATGATGTTCCTAAATTACGCCGCCAACTCGGGCATTCATCGATCCAAACAACGATGATTTATACGCACATTAAAAACGATGAGCTTGGTGCAGCCGTTAAAAAGATGGATTTACCGAATGAAGATGAATAATAACCCGTATTATTTTATAGAGGGGCCCCATCATCAGCTCCCTCTATAAAATATTTTAGTTTACATAATGTGTATTATGTAAACTAAATCTAAAATGTCTCAAATGAAAAGTATACTCTGGATACTGAGACAAAATAAAAAATTAACGAATATATTTCCGCCTGTTTATTATACGAGTGAATTTCATAATTACCAAAAATGAGCCACATCGCGCAATATTAGTTTTCGAATGGTTTTGACGCAACTATATATTGATCTTAGTGGCAAGAATCATGAATTATGAAATTCATTGATACAAAAAAATAACTCTCCCCTCCTTCTTCTAAGAACATTAATAATGTATTTAAATAAATTTTATTTACACTTACCACAAAACATCATAGAAAAAGTTACACAACTTGGGCATAGCCAGTTTCCACATGAACAATCAAAACCGTTATCTTTAAAATGGGAAGGCCTGATAAACTCCTCTTTACACTCACAGCAAACTTCACTTTCAAAATATGCGTTAGCGATAAACTTTTCTAGCTTAAAAGAATTATCATTATTCATTACACCATCCCCTTTCTATTACATAGTAATAAATTATATGCATTATATATCGGTAAAATTTGTTGATTTAACAGAAATTTTGCAATATCCTGCGCTTGCCCGGGAAAAGGTGGGAAATCGCCAAGATTCGTTCACCTCTATTTATCTTGGGCTTCTCTTGACGACTGGATTCATCCAAATGATTAAAAGGACGTTTGTGCACCTCCCCTATGCTTTCCTTATAAAGGATCATCTCTTAATTTTATGCTCTATGCTAACCTTTACATTCCTCTCTCCTTTTCTTATTTAGCACCGTCCCTGTTCTCGTTTTACATTATTCTTTTCACAATCTCATTTTTTACATTTTGATGAATTTGTTTAAATAGTTGCCTTCTCTCCGAGCATGGATATGGCTTGAAGACCTGTAAGAGGTTTGCCTTGATAACTACCAATCACATTATATAAACCGTTATTTTTTAAAGCGACAGCCCCTTCAACTGCTAAAATAAAATCTTTATCTATAGCATTCATCAGCTGTTCTATTGCTTGGTTCCCTTCAGGCACCATTAAACTATTACTATACCGAAGATTGACCATCGAATTTAAAGCATATGCAAAATCTGGATCTTCTCCATTTAATAACGAAATAATATTACCAGAGCACCCGTTTAACTCTAAATAAACAAGGTTTTGTTTTTGAATAAGGTCATTTGTCAGTTTTTCATTTACAGCATTCATTAATCTTGCTGCAACCGATGTATTTGTTAACGATTCTGGAGGTAAAACCATTATGCCAACCTCCCTACAACAGGAAGTGCGGCTAAAATGCCTAGTTGCCCCTGGTGGCAAGAGGCAAACTCATTCGTATAATCTTTGCCTGCTTCTAACCCGAAGTGAGTAGCAGCTGCCCAGGCGCTAGAGTTCGTCACATCATAAACAAAGTTATTTACGGCAACGAAAGCTGGTCTTCCGTTTTCACCGTCATAGTTTGCTAATTCCTGACTGGTAAAGATGCGTTGCTCGAGGTTTGCAGTGTTTGATCTGGTGATGGTGTGATTGATTGGATTTGTTCATTTACTAAGTCCGTTGGAATTGGCATTGTAGGTTGTGTTGAAGAAAGAGAAGCAATATTTGCTAAAATACTCACTTAAAATTTCAATGCTCGATATTGTCTCCCGCAACCGTTGAAGTATTTGATTTTTATAAGGGGAGTCATTCATTGTAGCTAGAATATAGAGATCATTGCGTGCTTGAGTAACAAGATGGTTCATTTGCAGTCGAAGTAACTCAATATTTCGCATGATTTACGCTCCTTTAGAAGGTTTTCTCCATATCCTATGCTTAAAGTTTACGCGAAATTATTATTTTCCTAAGCTGGAATTAATTATTTTTATAAAATAAAGCCTGTCCAATAAAGTATACAAAACCTTATTAAACAGACCCTTTTGGAGGAAGCTCCCCTCTTAAATATTAGTATTTATTTAACCTTCACAATTGTACGTCCTTTTACTGTTCCTTTTAAAATCTCCGGCAAAACTGCTGGCAACGCATCAAGTGAAATTTCTTGTCCAATATCCGCTAATAGTGACTCAGGCTTGAACTCACTAGCCATTTTGTCCCATAATTTCATTCTTAATTCCATCGGACAGAAAACAGAATCTATACCTAATAAGTTAATGCCTCTTAAAATAAATGGAAATACTTTTGTTGGAACATTTGTGCCTCCTGTCAGGCCACTTACAGCAACAGATCCACCATATTTCATGGAACTTAACACGTATGCAAGTGTTTTTCCGCCAACCGGATCGACAGCCCCCGCCCAGTTTTGTTTATTTAAGGCTGGTATTTTTTCTGGCGTCAACTCTTCTCTATCTATGATTTCTTTTGCACCAATTGCTTTTAAGTATTCGTGTGCTGACTGTTTTCCGGTGCTTGCTACGACATGGTATCCTTTTTTAGCGAGCATAGAAACTGCTAAACTACCAACGCCACCTGTAGCACCAGTGACTAAAACAGGTCCTTTTTCTGGCGTTAAACCATTTTCTTCAAGACGGTGAATAGATAATGCGGCAGTAAACCCTGCTGTACCAAACGCCATTGCTTCTTTCATCGTTAACCCTTTAGGCAAAGCTACTACCCATTCTGCAGGCACTTTTGCATATTCACTATAACCACCATAATGAGAAACTCCTAAATCGTACCCTGTAACTAATACTTCATCCCCTTCACTAAAACGAGCATCACTAGAAGTTACGACCGTTCCTGCTAAATCAATTCCAGGTACGAACGGGTATGAACGCACAATATTTCCATTCTCATTTGCTGCTAATCCGTCTTTGAAATTGATACTAGAATACGAAACACGTACCAAAATATCACCATTCGGAAGATCTTTTTCAGTTAATGGTTGAACAGCGACTGTAAAACGATCGTCTGTTTTATTTACGACTAATGCAGAAAAATTATCCAACTTTAAACTCCCCTTTCAAGTTCTACTTCTTCATTATATAAATTCTCTTAATACAATAATTTCCCTTTTAAAAATATAGAATAAAGGGTCTCTCCATTTTAACTTTGTAAAATAAAAGACCCTTTTTTGATTATTAAATAGGTTGTTTAATAATAACCTTTTTTCTTTTTATAGTAAAGCGCGTGGTGTCAGACACTTTTGACAGCCCCTATTTTATAAAACTACGCCACCGTCAATGCTTAAAATCTCACCTGTAATAAAACGTGCCTCATCTGATGCTAAAAATAAGTATCCGTTGGCAATATCTTCAGGTGTACCTAATAACTTTAATGAAGACTTTTCTTTCATATAATCCAACACTTTTTCTGGCATTTTTTCGGTCATCGGTGTCAAAATAAATCCTGGTGCCACTGAGTTCACACGAATTCCGAATCTTCCAAGCTCTTTTGACCAAGTTTTTGTCATTCCATTAACGCCCCATTTAGTCGCTGCGTAATTCGTTTGACCGAAGTTTCCATATACTCCAACTACCGATGAAGCATTAAGAATAACGCCACCTTGTTGTTCTTTCATTACGTGAGCTGCCGCCTGTCCGACATTGAAAACCCCTTTTAAATTAACATCGATAACTTTATCCCACTGATCTTCACTCATTTTTAATAATTGCGCATCCATCGTAATCCCTGCGTTATTAACAACGATATCAACACGCCCGAAAGCATCTACCGTTTGTTTAATTAAATCATCGACTTGATTACGATCCGTTACATTAACAACCGCACCAATCACATCTGCGCCTGTTTCTTTAATTTCACTCACTGTTTTTTCAATGTCTGCTTCATTTAAATCAGCAACAACGACTTTTGCTCCTTCCTTTGCGAACGTTTTCGCTGTTACTTCACCAATTCCTCTTCCGCCACCTGTAATAATTGCTACTTTATCTTGTAATCTCATTTTTTATTCCTCCTCGATAATTTAAAAGTTTAATGAATTTCATAATTGAATATTATCGCCATTAAGCACCTATATGTAGTTACGTTAAACCTCTAGCAACTACATATAGTTTGATATGGCTCATTTTAGGTAATTATGAAATTTACTCAGTTAGTAAAAGTATTTCATAGATTTTATATTAAGCCCATTGAGGCAAAAATAATGGCTACAATAACACCGATAATCGGAATAAGACATCCGACAACAAAAATATCTTTATATGAATCTTTATGAGTTAACCCTGTAATCGCTAATAACGTTAAAACTGCCCCATTATGTGGTAAAGAATCTAGACCACCTGATGCAATCGAAGCTACTCTATGAAAAGCTTCTGGACTAATGCCCGTTGTCATCGCAATTTCATAGTAACGATCCCCTAATGCTTCAAGAGCAATTCCCATTCCACCAGAAGCAGAGCCAGTTGAACCTGCTAGAACGTTGATCGCAACTGCTTGCGAAATTAATGGACTTCCTTGAATTCCTAAAACAAAGTCGGTTAACTTTTCAAACCCCGGAACAGCTCGTACGACAGAACCGAAACCGACAGCTGCACTCGTGTTGACGATCGCAACAACTGAGCCACTTGCTCCACCGTTAATGGCACCGATAAACTTTTTCATCATTTTTAAGTTTAATAGCATGATTAAGATAATCCCCGTAATTAACGCAGTGATAATATCCCAATCGAATAAATTTAGCGTTGTTACTACCGTGATTAGTGGTAAAAACGATAAAATGACATTCGGTAATTTACTTTCATCAATCACTTCAATATTTTGACCTTTTGGTTCATCGTAAAATTCCCCTGCTGCTTTTAATTTCTTTTCACGCCATCTTAAATAAAGGTAGCCAGCCGTTGCCATAAATAATCCGGCGACTGTCCCCATAATTGCCCCTGCCGTAGGTGTGGTTTGATAATATGCCATCGGAATTAAGTTTTGAATTTGTGGTGTACCCGGTAGCGCTGTCATTGTAAACGTAAACGCACCGAGTGCCACTGTTGCAGGAATTAATTTTCTAGTAATGTTTGCTTCTCTAAAAAGAGCGATCGCTAACGGATAAACCGCAAACACAACTACGAATAAACTAACTCCACCATATGTTAAAACTGCCGCAGCAACTAATACCCCTAAAATTGCTCGCTCTTTACCAATGACTTTCGTTATCGATAATGCAACCGAACGTGCCGCTCCAGTTTCCTCCATTAATTTACCAAAAATTGCCCCTAGCATAAAGACCGGAAACCATGTTTTTGCGAAATTGACGAAGCCTTCCATATATGTGTCTGTATAAGCTGGTAAAAGTTCAAGTCCCCCAAATATCGCTACAACCCCGGCGGTAATTGGTGCGACCCAAATGATCGACCAACCACGATAAGCTAAATACATTAATAGTGCTAACCCAAGAATAATACCTAACATAAATTTCTCCCCCCTTATTGCTAAACTACGATGATAGTTTCATAAAATTTTTAGTTTTTTCGTGTTTCTCAACCGATAATTGCAACCCCATTTTCTCTTCTTTAAAAATAGCTTCATCCATCGTTTTTAAATGATCGGAGATGATCGGTTTAAAATCCATTTGCTCAAGAATATCTTTTTGCAAATCGACTCCGGGGGCAATTTCAGTGAGTACGACCCCTTCTTTACTAAGCTCAAAAACAGCTCTTTCTGTTATATAAAGGACAGGTTGATTATTCTCAACCGCATATTCACCACTAAACGTAATTTGTTCAACGTCACTTAAAAACTTCTTAATCTTACCTTCGTTTTCAATAGTTAAATGGCCGTTTTCAATGTTCACTTTTAACCCACCAGCAGTAAATGTCCCACAAAAAATAACTTTCTTAGCATTTTGAGTGATGTTAATAAACCCGCCTGCTCCTGTAATCTTCGGTCCAAATTTACTTACATTTACATTACCAGTTTGATCTGTTTGTGCCAAACCTAAAAATGCTAGATCTAAACCACCGCCGTCATAAAAGTCGAATTGGTACGGCTGATCAATAATACAATCAGGATTAATGGCAGCTCCAAAGCTTAACCCACCTACTGGAATTCCACCGATTGGACCAGATTCGAGGGTTAACTTTAATTGGTCGCCAACACCTTCTTCATTTGCAACCATCGACACACCTTCTGGCATTCCAATACCGAGATTGGTTACAGCATTTGGAATTAATTCCATTGCTGATCTTCTTGCGATTATTTTTCTCTCATTTAAAGGTAATGTTTTTAAACTAGTAATTGGAGCTTTTATTTCACCGCAATAGGATGGATTAAACGCTTCCGCAAATGTTTGCATATGATATTGTTCGTCTGCTTCAACAATCGCATCTACATAAATGCCGGGTATTTTTACCATTCTCGGATCTAAGCTACCTTTTTCAACGACTTTCTCAACTTGTAAAATAACGATTCCACCTGAGTTTTTCGCCGCTTGGGCCATCGGTAAAATTTCGAGGGTAGCCGCTTCTTTTTCTAAAGTAGCGTTCCCATCTTCATCAGCATAAGTCGCTCGAATTAATGTAACGTCAATTGGAAACGTTTTATAAAATAAATAATCTTTACCGTCAATTTCCGTTAACTTCACTAAATCTTCTTCGGTTACATCATTTATTTTTCCACCGTCATTTCTCGGGTCAACAAAAGTTTTTAAACCAACATGAGTAATTACCCCTGGCTTTCCAGCAGTGATATCTCTAAATAAATGTGAAATAACACCTTGTGGAAAGTTATACGCTTGAATTTTATTATCAATCGCTAACTTTTGAAGTTTAGGAGCAAGCCCCCAATGTCCACCGATCACTTTTGCCACTAAACCTTCGTGGCCAAGATGGTTCAATCCTTTTTCTTTACCATCTCCTTGCCCAGCCGCATAGATAACGGTTAAGTCTCGTGGCTCACTACTTTCTAAAAATCGTTCCTCCAAAGTTTTCGTTAGTTCCTCTGGATGACCGTTTCCAACAAAACCGCCTGTTGCGATCGTAGCACCAGATTTGATCTTTTGAATTGCCTCTTTAGCACTCATTACTTTTGAACTCATTAAAATCCCTCCATCATTTGTAAACGCTATCTTTTTGTTTTAAAAAAAATTATTTGTGAGATCTCACTTTTAATAAATGCAATTGTCGTGCCAAAAAAATAAAATTATCTGAGTGAATTTCATAATTACCTAAATTGAGCCATATCAATGTTTATGTAGTTGCGAACGACTTAACGCAACTACATATAATTACTTAATGGCGATGATATTGAATTATGAATTTCATAAATCTTTAAATATTTTAAAAAGAATGTGAACAAAGGCAAAAAATTAAAAGTTTATCAAAAAATTTTATTCCCTATAGTAGTTTGATAAATTTTTAATATTCAAATCAATGAAAATGTAAGGGTTTCCATACATAATTTTTAAAAACGATATATTATGTCTGGATTTCCGTACACTATAAAATTTTTCTATCTAAATATGTTCGGATATTCGGACGTTTTTTGTTTTAACTTAAATATTGACAGAAAAACATATATTAATCACGAATGTTCGTTCTTATTATGTGAGGTGCTATTGTAACAAGAAAAGCGCAAGGCACCTGCTCCTGCGGTTACTCGTCGCAAAACTTGCACTGAAGCACTTCAATGAAGAGTTTTGGAGCTAGATAGTTTTCGTGCAAATGATTTGTAATTAAAGTTTCCTAAACGATAAAAAAAGCTCGAATAACTCCATTGAGGAGTTTAATTCGAACTTACTCTATTAAGTCATATTTCATTAGTTTTTCATAAAACGTTGAGCGACTAACATTTAATAGTTTTGCTGCTTTCGATTTATTTCCTTTACTTATCGCCAAACTATCCAGAAGTGCTTTTCTTTCCGTTTCTTTTATGATTTGTTCTAAACTTTTTATTGATTTAGGGTCAATGTTTCCGGTAATTTTTTCTGGCAAATGCGTCACATCAATTAAGCCTTTTTGGTTACAAACATTGATCGCTCGTTCAAGGACGTTTTCAAGTTCGCGAATATTCCCTGGCCATTCGTATGCATTTAACGCTCGAATCGCCTCTTCAGAAATCCCGCTCACTTCTTTTCCTAACCTTGCAGAAAGTTTTTTCATCAAGAAGTTTGTTAATAAAATAATGTCACCTTCCCGTTTTCGTAAAGGGGGAATATTAATCATCACGACATTAAGACGGTAGTACAAATCTAGGCGAAATTCGCCTTTATCAACCATTTCCTCTAGGTTACGGTTTGTTGCTGCAATCACTTTCACATCGACGGGTTTGCTTGTAGTGGAACCGATTTTTTCTACTTCACGCTCTTGTAAAACCCTTAAAAACTTTACTTGCATATGCAAAGGTAATTCCCCTATTTCATCTAAAAAAATGGTTCCACCGTCTGCAGCCTCGAATTTTCCTTTTTTACCGCCTTTTTTTGCACCTGTAAAAGAGCCTTCTTCATAACCGAAGAGCTCAGATTCTAGTAAATCTGGAGGGATAGCTGCACAATTCACTTTTACAAACGAGCCCACTGCCCTAGAGCTTGCATTATGAATGGCATGGGCAAATAGCTCTTTTCCCGTCCCACTTTCACCTAAAAGTAACACGTTAGAATCGGTTGTTGCTGCTTTTTCAGCAAGATTTTTTGCTTCTTTCAATTGAGAACTGTCGCCTAATAAATTATTAAAGTTATATTTTGCCTTATTTAATTCCTTAAACTCACCTTTATACTCTTTTAATTCTTTTTCCATTTTTTTTATACGTTTATGAAGCGAGTTAAAACCGCTTACATTTTTAAACAAAACTTTGCCCACGGCACCTTTAATTTTATTGTTTTTAATAATCGGTATCCTTGTTGCAATCATATAATCTCCATTTATTTTTTGAAGATCAGCTATTTCTGGCTTTCCAGTCTCAGCCACTACATGCATTCGAGTATTTTCAACAACCTCAGTACAATGCTTTCCTATTGCCTCTTCAACGGTTAAACCTAAAAAATCAGCATATTCTTTATTCAGCATAGTGATATAACCGTCTTGGTCAACCATAATAATACCGTCATACGCAAATTCCATTATCGTTTCTAACAGTTCTGCTTTTTGTTGGTATGATGTTTCTTCGATAAAATCAGTACCTTTAATGTATGTCAAAATAAAGCACAACCTTATTTTAAATTTTTAGTTATTATAACATAAATGTAAGCGAACTTAGGAGAAAAAGAATTTACTAGTTTAATTGAAAAAGGAAGGACTTTGGCAATCCTTCCTAATATATAAATCAGTCACGCTCTACAATTAAAGCTGTTCCTTGTCCTCCACCAATACATAACGTTGCGAGTCCTTTTTTAGCATCTTGACGTTCCATTTGATATAAAAGCGACACTAACACTCTCGTTCCAGAAGCACCTACTGGGTGTCCTAGAGCGATCGCTCCACCATTGACGTTTACTTTTTCCTGATTTAATCCTAAATCTTTAACAACAGCGATCGCCTGAGCGGCAAATGCTTCATTAGCTTCGATTAAGTCAAGATCTTCAACCGTCATATCTGCTTTTTGTAACGCTTTTTTAGTTGCTGGAACTGGTCCGTACCCCATAATTTTCGGGTCTACTGCTGCATTTCCGTAGGACTTTATCGTTGCTAATGGCTTTAAACCTAGCTCGTCAGCTTTTTCTTTAGACATGACAATCACCATTGCAGCCCCATCATTAATTCCTGATGCGTTCCCCGCGGTTACAGATCCGTCCTTTTTAAATGCCGGTCTTAATTTCGCTAATTTCTCGATGGTTAATCCGTGCTTTGGATATTCATCTTGATCAACTATGGTAGGTTCGCCACGTCTTTGTGGAATTTCTACAGGGACGATTTCATCATTAAAGATCCCTTCTTTTTGAGCTTTTTCCGCTCTTTGTTGACTTTGAAGTGCAAACTTGTCTTGTTCATCTCTTGAAATTTCCCAACGTTCAGCTATATTTTCTGCAGTAACACCCATATGGATATTATGAAATTTATCTGTTAATGCATCGTGAATCATCGTGTCTACGAGTTCACCATTTCCCATACGATAACCCCAACGGCTATTTGGTAAAATGTATGGCGCATTACTCATACTTTCAACACCACCAGCTAAAATAACATCCGCATCGCCGTTGCTAATAAATTGTGCTGCCATACTAACCGTTCTTAAGCCAGATCCGCAAAGTTTATTAATTGTCATCGCAGGTGTAGTTTCCGGTAATCCCGAAAAGACAGCTACTTGCCTAGCGATATTTTGACCTAAACCAGCAGATAAAATGTTACCGACTAATACTTCATCAATTACTTCTGGATCTATTCCACTCCGCTTAATCGCTTCCTTAGTTGCTGTGACTCCTAAGTCTACAGCGGATACACTTGAAAGTGTTCCTCCAAAACTACCGATAGGTGTTCGTGCTGCTCCAACGATTACTACTTCTCTCATGAATAATTCCTCCTAATAGTTAATAGTTTTTAGAAAGTCAGTTATCGCAAAATAAGCGACAATCTGGATCTTTTTATCATTCAGTGTTTTATATTTTTTTCCATTTATAAAATCTAATAAAACACACTAAATTTAAATGCAAGAAATATGCCAAAATAGTTAAATGGTATTTACATCTATTTTCTAAATAAGCACAAGCTAATATTAAGTTTAATTTTAGGAGGAATTTGTTTATGACAGGTCAAAAAGGCTTTCAACCGCGATCTACTCACCCTGATGGGAAAAAGGAAAGTATTATAAACGACAGCGTTGGCAAAGAAATGGGGATAAGTGCCGATGCGAACCCTCGTAACGTTGATCAAAAGTTCAATGATTTAGAAAATAGAGTGAATAACACGAGGAAAGAAGATATGGAAGAGCTAATTGAAGAAGTGAATATTGAAAAAGACGCTTT
>SKOL01000300.1 GCA_007120055.1 Anaerobacillus sp. | reverse complement strand
GAAAGGAGGAACTAGAATGAAACCTCATATCTCATTAACTTCATATTCAACTGGTTCGGGCTGAGCTAGTAAAGTTAGGTCATTAGACCTTACGCAAGTTTTGCGTAATATACCTGTTTCGCCTGATAACCAATTAATCGCTGGAATTGGAGAAGATGCTGTTGGATACTTGTGGCAAAACGAGATAATGGTTCAATCGGTTGATATGATTACACCTGTTGTAGATGATCCCTATCAATTTGGTGCAATAGCTTGTGCTAATGCCTTAAGTGACATTTATGCAAAAGGGGCAGACCCTTTATTTGCATTAAATATTATCGGGTTCCCTACCTCCACACTTCCATTACATTATCTTGAAGAAATAATGAAGGGTGGAGCAGATAAAATCCATGAAGCAGGTGCCATGATTGTTGGTGGACATACGCTAGATGATACTTGTCCGAAGTATGGTCTTGCGGTTACTGGTAAAATACCAACTGGCGAACGTTTTATAGAGAAAAAAGGTGCACGCGTCGGCGATGCTATTATTTTAACGAAGCCTATTGGAATAGGTGTCTACACAACTGCCATCGACCAAAAGATTGCAACTAAGGAGCAGCAAGAAATCGTCGTTAATGAAATGTTAAAGTTAAATAAAGATGCTTCCTTGGCTATGAGACAAGTTGAAACACATGCATGTACCGATGTTACTGGTTTCGGTTTAATTGGTCATTTGTGTGAAATTGCTGATCATAGTCAAGTGTCAATAGAGCTTGATTTGAGAAATATTCCTTACTTAAACGATGTGTTCTCTTTGTTAAAAGAGGGCGCTACATCTGAAGGAATATATAATAATATCTCTACCTATAAAACAAAAGTCCATTATACAGAAAACATCACTTCAGAAGAAGAATTATTACTGCATGACCCTCAAACATCGGGTGGATTATTAATTTTTGTTCCACAAGATCAAGTGGATGTGTTACTTACAACATTATCGAACAAAGAAATATCAGGACATGTTATCGGAACGGTAATTGAAAAAAACAATGTTCAAATTATGACAAAACATACATTTTTGTAAAGCAGCCTATAATCGGTTGCTTTTTTTGTTTTTAATTTCAATTATGCGTATTTTGCATTATAAACATAATAATAATGCATTTCACTTATTAAAGAAACAGTCTTACAATTAAATTAGAAAATAAGTTGATCGATAAGGGGAGTGCTTGAGATGAAAATTGGAATTATTATTGAAACAAAAGAAGCTGAAAAATCATGGAATGCATTTCGTTTTGCTAATACTTGTTTAGCTAGAGAGCATGAGGTAAAGGTATTTTTAATGGGAGAAGCAGTTGAATGTGAGCAAATTAAAGATGAAAAATTTAATACGCCAAAAGAGCTGAAAAGGTATCTTGATACAGAAGGTATTTTACTTGCTTGTGGTACATGTATCCAATCTAGAAAATTAGAAGATCAAACCGTTTGTCCAATTTCAACAATGAATGATTGTGTTGAATTAGTAGAATGGGCGGATAAGGTAGTAACATTCTAAGCAATTGCAGGTTAAAATTTTTATGAAGAAGGAGCTTAATAAATGTCTAGCTCACATGATTTAGCACATAGTTACTTAGATTCTCCGGCTAAAAAAAGGAGGTTATATAAACGTACACTCATCATTGTGAGTATTTCTCAAATTTTTGGTGGGGCAGGATTAGCTGCTGGTATTACAGTAGGAGCGCTTCTTGCTCAGCAAATGATGGGCACTGATGCATTTGCAGGATTGCCAGCTGCACTTTTTACTTTAGGCTCTGCAGCAGCAGCTTTTATCGTAGGAAGAATTTCTCAAACGTTTGGACGAAGAATTGGCCTCTCAACAGGCTTTTTAGCAGGAGGTATCGGAGCGTTTGGCGTTGTGCTTGCGGCGATTTTAAATAGTATATTTCTTTTATTTATAGCTCTATTTATATATGGAGCAGGTACAGCAACAAATTTGCAAACACGTTATGCTGGAACTGATTTGGCGAATAAGAACCAACGTGGAACTGCGATTAGTATTGCAATGGTTTCAGCAACCATTGGAGCATTTGCAGGACCTAACTTAGTCGGTGTAATGGGGAATTTTGCCCTTTCTATCGGTATTCCAGAGCTGGCAGGTGCTTTCATTTTGTCTGGAAGTGCCTTTATCATAGCCGGTTTAGTCATTTTTCTTATGCTCCGTCCTGATCCTTTTTTGATTGTTAAAATGATGAACGCTACGAATAATAACAATGGGAAATTTTCCAAAGAGGAATCTCAAGTAAATTTTAAAAGGGGCATTTCGGTTGGTGCATTGATCATGATCCTAAGTCAAATGGTGATGATTGCAATTATGACAATGACACCAGTACACATGGAACATCATGGTCATGGACTAAGCCAAATTGGTCTTGTGATTGGAATTCATATCGGTGCAATGTACCTTCCTTCACTAGTAACAGGTATTCTTGTAGATAAGGTTGGTCGAACCAATATGGCGATTGCTTCTGGGGTAACGTTACTACTTTCAGGTATAATGGCAGCAACGGCTCCAGTTGATTCTATGATCCACTTGATAATTGCTCTTGCATTACTAGGTATAGGGTGGAATTTTGGATTGATAAGTGGTACAGCGCTTATTGTAGATTCAACCGAACCGACAACGCGCGCTAAAACACAAGGAACAGTCGATGTCTTTATTGCATTAGCAGGTGCTTCAGGTGGAGCACTTTCGGGAATGGTAGTTGCTGGTTCTAGTTACGCTATATTATCATTTTCTGGAGGATTGTTGTCCTTATTACTCATTCCGGTAATGATATGGTTTCAACGAAAGAGAGAATCCAGTAAAACCCTTGATGTAAATAAAAATTCCCACTAGAGATGTTAATGGTTGGGAAGTTAATTAAAGGATGTTGATGCCTAGTCTCATCCTTTTTGTTTTCAGAAGTAATTGTGAAGTGTTTAGACTTATGCTGAATGAGAGCTTACGTTGATAAGATTAACCAATAATGTAAAATCATTAGCTGCGCAGCAACCAAACTAGCTATACACAACCATTATGAGACGATTACCTCAAAAGTAATCGTCTCTTTCTTAATTTAAAGGATCAAAAAAGCGCTCCACACTTACTCAGTTGGTATTTTCACTGATTGTATAGGTAATCCTTAGTTACTAATAAGAACTTAGGAGAGTTGATTATTATGAATCTAGGTGAACAAATATTATCAGATTTAGTTACTGCTTTAAAAGATTTGTATCCTAATATTGAAGTGGAAAGTACCAAGAATAAATTATCTACTGTTCTATCAGAGTATTATTTTCAAAGAATTGAGTTAGGTGAGGTACATCCTGACCTAGAGGATAAAATACAATTGTTCATCTCAGCAAAAAAACTAGAAGGTTTAAGTTCTATTACTCTAGACAACTACCTCATGGAATTGAGTATGTTTGCTGACATTGTAAAAAAGAAGGCTGAGGACATAGCTACAGCAGATGTTAGAATGTATTTAAGTCAAGGCGGGACCTTAAAAATGAGTACAATTAGAAAGAAATTATCTGTTTTAAAGAGTTTTTTTAGTTGGTTAGTTTCAGAAGATTATATTAAACTTGATCCAACTACCAAATTAAAAGCTCCAAAAGATGAATACCGACATCCAAAATCATTATCAATAGAAGAACTAGAAATGTTAAGAGAATCCTGCGATACAAACCGGCAGCGTGCATTTCTAGAAATATTGTATGCTACTGATTGTAGATTGTCAGAAGTTCATGGATTAGATAAAGCTGAAATCAATCTACAAAATATGAGCACATTAGTTATTGGTAAAGGTGATAAACAGAGGGAAGTCTATTTTTCAATAAGAGCAATGTATCATTTAGGTAAATATATAAAAGGAAGAACTGACAATTGTGAAGCCTTGATGGTTACAGAGAGGAAACCTCATAGAAGATTATCTAAACGAGGAATACAAAGAGAAATTGATATAATCTCTAAAAAAGCAGGTTTACAGGACAAAGTAAGTCCCCATGTTTTAAGACACACTTTTGCTACTTTAACCTTAAATAATGGTGCTGAATTAGTTGCAATTCAAGAGCTCTTAGGACATAGTTCACCAGATACGACACTAAGATATG
>SKOL01000031.1 GCA_007120055.1 Anaerobacillus sp. | reverse complement strand
GTTTCTGCTATAATCGATAAATGCGAGTAAATAACATATTAAATGTTAACTATTCGCCCCTTGCTCCTTATTTGACGAGGAGCCGTTTAGACCAAAAGGAGGTGACGTACAAAATGCGTAAATACGAAATCATGTACATTATTCGTCCAAACCTTGAAGAGGCTGCAATGAAGGAACTGATCGAACGTTTTAACAACGTTTTAACAGAAAATGGTGCAACTCTTGATAAGGTAGAGGAAATGGGTAAGCGTCGTTTAGCTTACGAAATTGAAGACTTCCGTGAAGGCTTCTATGTACTTATGAATGTAACTGCTGAACCAACAGCAATCGCAGAATTCGACCGTTTAATGAAAATTAACGATAACGTAATTCGTTTATTAGTAACAAAAGACGAAGAATAAGAACTAGTGGATAAAATGGGGAGGGGTTCTGATGCTTAACCGTGTCGTTCTTGTAGGCCGTTTAACGAAAGATCCGGAACTCAGGTATACGCCAAATGGTATAGCTGTAACAAGTATTACACTTGCAGTAAATCGGCCATTTTCAAACCAACAAGGCAACCGAGAAGCAGACTTTATTAACGTTGTAATTTGGCGTAAACAAGCGGAAAACGTGGCCAATTACTTACGTAAAGGAAGTTTAGCTGGTGTAGACGGTCGCTTACAAACGCGTAGTTATGAAAATAACGAAGGTAAGAGAGTTTTTATAACTGAGATTGTAGCCGACAGTGTACAATTTTTGGAATCTAAAGGTTCTAACAACTCTGGTGGAAATCAGGGCGGTGGAGATAATTATGGGCCTCCAAATCAAGGAGGATACCCTAATAACAATCAGAATCAAGGACGTAACAATCAATCATTTTCTGATGATCCATTTGCTAGTGATGGCAAGCCAATTGACATCTCAGATGACGACTTACCGTTTTAGATTCATTGGCTTTTCTAGGAACTTTTCAGGGGACAACCCTTGTGCGAATATAAAATTTAATGGTGAAGGAGGTTTTTTGAAATGGCAGGAGGACGTCGTGGTCGTGGACCAAAACGCCGTAAAGTATGTTACTTTACAGTAAATAAGATTACTAAAATCGACTATAAAAACGTTGACTTACTTAAACGTTTCATTTCTGAGCGTGGTAAAATTTTACCTCGTCGTGTAACTGGAACTAGTGCTAAGTACCAACGTCAATTAACTACTGCAATTAAGCGTGCACGCCAAATCGCTTTATTACCGTATGTTAGTGGTGAATAATAGTGTAAAACCTCTACGTCTGTAGAGGTTTTATTTTTACTATAGACTCTTTTATGAAAGAATGTTGCTTTTCAAGCTAAGAAAAAATGCTGGGCTTGAAAAGCAACATTCTTTACAAAAAACTACGATATGATAAGGGCAAAGAAAACCTGAATAGAAATCAATAAATTTAACTTTGAAAATAATGTTTATTTATGGATAAATAGGGAATTTATAAAGGGAACTTTATGGTGTGAAAGTGGAGGTTAATCTACTATGGGTGATTATTATGAAGCGTTTATAAATAAACAAAGTAGATTTGAAGCTTTAGTGAAAAACTCAAGTGACATTATCGCGATTATTGATGAGCAAGGAATGATTATCTATGAAAGCCCTGCTTTTGAGTTGATATTAGGCTATAATCCAAAAGAGGTTGTTGGTGTGAATGCCTTGTCATTTGTGCACCCTGATGATTTAGAAACTGCAAACCAAAAGTTATCTGAAGTAATTACGAATCGTGATGATGTAGTTAGATTTGAATTAAGGTTAAGAACTATAAACGAAGAGTGGCTTGATTTTGAGCTTATTGCCTCCAACCATCTTCATGACCGTAATATAAATGGAATTATCGTTAATTATCGTGATATTACTGAAAATAAAAAGATCAAAGCTGAATTATACAATTTAGCTTATTACGATTCCTTAACGCAACTACCTAATCGAAAGAATTTTAATGAGATATTAAAAATGAGTTTAGCTGAAGCAGAAAAAACATCACAACTGTTAGTTATAATGATATTTGACTTAGATGGTTTTAAGTTTGTCAATGAATTTGTTGGCGATGAAATTGGGGACGAGTTGTTAAAACAGATCGTCATCAAAGTAAAGACTATGCTAGGTGATGATGCCGTTTTAGCTAGACTGTCTAGTGATGAATTTGCCATCTTATTTAAACAAATTAAAAGTAAAAGCGAAGTTGACGAATTAGGGTATAAAGTAAAAGATATATTTAAAGAAGTTTTTATTATTGAAGGTTATGAGTTAAATGTAACAGCTAGTATCGGTATTAGTATTTATCCGTATTCAGGTGATGATAGAGTAACCTTAATGAAAAAGGCTGATTTAGCCGTAACGCTTGCGAAAAGAAATGGAAAAAATAATTTTCAGTTGTATGATGAAAGCCTAACTTTGAATAGTGATAGAGCTTACTTTCTTCGTAATGAACTTCGTAAAGCAATCATAAATAATGAGTTTATTTTGCATTATCAACCTAGAGTTAATGCGAATACGAATGAAATCATTGCAGCAGAAGCGCTCATACGTTGGGAGCACCCTCGTTTAGGGTTAATTTCACCGAGTGAGTTTATCCCTATTGCTGAAGAAACAGGGTGGATTATCCCATTAGGTGAGTGGGTATTTAAAACAGTTTGTGAACAACAAAGAAACTGGATGAAATCTGGGCTAGTACCAATAAAAATTTCTTTGAATTTTTCTGTACTGCAATTGTTACAAAAAGATTTAATTAAAAATATAAAAAAGATTCTTCTTGATACTAAACAAGACCCACATTTAATAGAAATTGAAATAACAGAAAGTTTATTTTTAGACGAAAACATAATAATATTAGAAAATTTAAAAACAATTAGGGAAATGGGAATCCATATCGCCATCGACGATTTTGGAACAGGTTACTCATCTTTTAGTTCACTACAAAAGTATGAAGTTGATACGATAAAAATTGACCGGTCATTTTTAAAAGAAATCCCCGAAAAAAATGAATGGAAAGAAATTGTGAAAGCAATACTGATGTTAGCGCATGGGTTAAAAATGAACATTGTCGCAGAAGGTGTAGAGCTCAAACAACAATTAAGATTTTTACAATCATTGGATTGTCATGAAGTTCAAGGGTATTATTTTAGTAAACCAATTGATACACTTCAATTTGAAAATCTTTTACGGCAAAAAGTGATAGTACCAGAAAAAAATTAAACACGAGAAAGAGAGAATATAGAATGAAAAAACAGTTTGCAGTAATCGGTCTAGGGAGATTTGGAGGCAGTGTTTGTAAAGAACTTTATTCAATGGGACATGAAGTTTTGGCGATTGACGTCAATGAAGACCGAGTCAATGATTATGCCCCATATTCTACTCATTCTGTTGTCGCCAATGCTACCGAAGAAAATGCATTATTATCATTAGGTATTAGAAATTTTGATCATGTGATCGTCGCGATTGGAGATAACATACAAGCCAGTATTCTTTGTACATTACTACTTAAAGAATTGAATGTGCGCGAAGTATGGGTAAAGGCACAAAACAACTATCATCACAAAGTTGTTGAAAAGATTGGCGCAGACCGTATTATTCATCCTGAACATGATATGGGAATTAGAATTGCTCATTACTTAGTTTCGGAGAAAATTATTGATTACATTGAACTATCAGCAGAATACAGTATTGTCGAGTTAATGGCTACGCCAAAAGTATCTAATCGTACAATAGCTGGGTTAGACATTCGTGCAAAGTACGGTTGTACCATTTTAGGCATTAAAAGAGGAGAGGAAGTCAATATTTCACCATTTCCAGATGAAGTTATAATAGAAAAGGACATCCTCATTTTAATCGGCCATAATAGAGATTTAAAACGCTTTGAGGATGAAGGTTTGTAGGGGCTGTTCCATAAGTGTCAGATCACCAGGAAAAGCTCCCAAATATAGACATATATATTAACAAACGTCTATATTTGGGAGCCCAACGGTGTCTGACACTTTTATTATGTCGAAAATTACCAAGTATTTTCCGCTTTTCTTGTTCAAGACTATTTACTTCGTATATAATCATGGGAGGTATATACATATTTGTTTATTTGTTAAGCTTAAAGGAAAACATGCTTAATAATAGGCGCT
>SKOL01000150.1 GCA_007120055.1 Anaerobacillus sp. | reverse complement strand
TTGTTGGCTTAGAAGGGTTGGCATTATATACGTACGGCTATGTCCCGTACACCGTACTCTTAAGTGTAGCAACGCTTGGTATTCCATTAGCAGTGTCAAAATTCGTGTCAAAATACAATGCTTTAGGTGATTATGAAACAGGCAGGAGACTTTTTAAATCAGGGCTCATTGTTATGTCGGTCACTGGGATTGTTACTTTTTTAATTTTGTTTTTACTGGCAGAACCGATCGCTCATCAAGTTGTTGATGGGAAAGATTTAAAAGGTAATACGATCGAAGATGTTGTTTTAACGATACGTATGGTCAGTGTGGCTTTATTAGTTGTCCCAATAATGTCGTTAATTAGAGGTTATTTTCAAGGGCATCAGTCGATGGGCCCCACGGCAGTTTCTCAGGTGATTGAACAAATCGTAAGAATTATTTTTATACTTTGCTTAACGTTTATCATTGTTAATGTCTTGAATGGCTCGATCGGTTTAGCCGTTGCATTTGCGACATTTGGCGCTTTTGTTGGTGCGTTAGGTGGCTTAACGGTTTTACTTATTTATTGGTATAAACGTAAAGAAAGCTTAAATAAACAAATTGAGGAAAGTAAAACGAACCATCAACTTCCACTACGATCAATGTACAAAGAACTCATCGCATATGCATTACCATTGTCGTTTGTTGGACTGGCTATACCTCTTTATCAAACGATTGATTTAATGACATTTAATAAAGCATTAATGGGGGTAGGGTATGATCAAGCAAGTGCTGAAGAGGCTTTTGGGGCCTTTGCTCAAGCGGCCCATAAGTTAATATTGATCCCTGTTTCTATTGCAACAGCAATGTCGTTAACGCTACTACCAACGATTACGAAATCATTTATTAATAACGATCAACAGCTTTTACAAAAACAAGTAACACAAACGTATCAAATCATCTTATTTTTAACGCTTCCAGCAGCCATAGGCTTGTCCATCCTTGCTTATCCAGCCTATGGGACGTTATTCGGTTTAGGAGATGACTTACATATCGGTTCGATCATCTTAAGGTATTATGCTCCAGTTGCCGTACTATTTTCGTTATTCGCGGTAACGTCAGCAATATTACAAGGGATTAATCAACAACGCTATGCGGTAATTGGCCTTGTAGCGGGGCTTTTAGTTAAGTTGAGCTTAAATATATTCCTTATTTCGCAATTTGAAGCACTAGGAGCGATTTTCGCAACGAGCTTAGCTTATGTAACGTCATTAGCAATTAATGTTTGGGCCATAGGGAAGTTTGCAAACTATAATTATCATTATATAGGGAAACGTTTCTTACTAATTGCTTTATTTACAACGCTAATGTCGATCGTCGTTATTATTGTAAAAGAGATTGTGCTTCTCGTTTTTCCATTAGAAACCCGACTTTATGCCCTCGTCGTTTTAACAATCTCAGTCGGGTTAGGTGGAGTATTTTATTTGTTCTTAAGTATTCGAACGGGGTTAGCAGGACAAATTTTGGGATCACGCTTTAAGTTTTTAAATAAAAAAGTAAGAGCAAAGAGTTAATGAAAAATTTATTAATAAAATAATTCGTTACTAACGGAGTGAATTACATAATACTAATAAGCTGGCCACTTCAAGCTACATCTAGTTGAGAGCGATGTAACTCAACTAGATGTAACCTCCAAGTGGTGCTAAATAAGGATTATGAAAATCAAGAAAATCAAAATGATATTATTTAAAGCAACTCTTTATTATTGAGTGCCACCCCAACCCCAACCTGGACGCTCTAGACGACGGACACGGCGGTTAAGTCGTTCAATTTGTTCGGCTTGACGTCGAACCGTTCTTTCAAGTTCACTCACTCGACGCTCAAGGTCACGTGGACGTGGTGGAGTTGGTCCAGGACCTGGTGTTGGTGGGAATGGGAATCCAGGGAAAAATTGTGCTTCAGGTTGTTGACGATAATAATCCATAAGATTAGATCTCTCCTTTTAAATTTAGGTATCTATCATTCAGTAATCAGTCTATGCCCACTTTAAACAGTTGGGTTAGGTGATTCGCCTAATTTAAAAAATTTGGGCAAATAAATTTATTCAGTTGGTTGAGTGAATCTTATAATTACCAAAAATGACCACATCACTCAACTATATATTGTCTTAGTGGCGGAAATAATGGATTATGAAATTCATTATGTCTTGTTATAAAAAGCTTTTGCAATAAAAAGTAGTTTGCTATAATGAAAGAGTTATATTTTGGAAAATACTTGTTTCATGGGGGGATCGTATGGTAGGTAGCTCTACAGTGAAAAAAGAAAATGATTGGGTTTTAATTACAACTGTTGTACTGTTAGCCGCCTTTGGACTAGTGATGGTCTATAGTTCAAGTTACGTTATCGGTTATGATCGGTTTGGAGATCCTCACCATTTTTTTAAAAAGCAGTTACAATGGATTTTTATTTCGACTGTTCTTTTTGTTGTTTTCCTTAAAATACCTTATCGCTTTTATCAAAAGATTGTATTTCCGATCGTTTTGGCGTCAATCATCTTACTAGTATTAGTATCGTTTACTCCGTTAGGCATTGGAACGAATGGTGCCACAAGATGGCTGAAGGTAGGACCTATTACAATACAGCCGTCTGAATTTGTAAAGCTTTGGATGATTATTTATTTAGCGCATGTGTATTCCCGAAAACAAATGTACATTAACCAGTTCGTGAAAGGGGTAATGCCCCCACTATTGATCATTAGTGGTATATTTTTATTGATTATGCGTCAACCCGATTTAGGTACGGCAGGGTTAATTATAGCTGTTGCTGTTCTGATCGTATTTTGTTCCGGTGCGAAATTCATTCATTTATTTTTGCTAGGGAGTTTTTCTAGTTTTATCGTTTGGACATATGCCAATTCTCAATCATATCGAATGGATCGTTTAACAGGATTTATGGATCCTTTTGCGAATGAAACTGGAACAGGCTACCAGCTAATTCAATCATATATTGCGATCGCTCACGGAGGTATAACTGGTGCTGGATTTGGACAAAGTGTACAAAAGCTTTTTTATTTACCAGAAGCACATACAGACTTTATTTTAGCGATCGTTGCTGAAGAGCTAGGTTTACTAGGTGTATTATTTGTAATTGTTTGTTTAGGCATCATCTTTTTTCGTGGGATGTTAATTGGTGTACGTTGTAAAAATCCATTTGGGAGCCTATTAGCCTTCGGTATTTCTTTTCAAATTGCTCTACAAGTTTGTTTAAATATCGGTGCGATGTCCGGGGTTTTACCTATTACAGGAATACCACTACCATTTATGAGTTATGGAGGATCATCACTTATGATTTCAGCTGTAAGTGTAGCAATCTTAGCAAATATTTATAGTTCCAACTCAAAAATTAACAACGCCAATATTGAACTTGATAAAGCCGTTTAATTGTTGGAAAGTTTAATGAATTTCATAATTCATTATTTTCGCCACGAAGATCAATATATAGTTGCGTCAAAATCATTCGCAAAACTATATATTGCGTGATGTGGCTCGTTTTTGGTAATTATGAAATTCACTCAGTTGGGAAAAATGCCCAACTTTTACAATAAAATTCGATTGGAACAAAAGCGTTAAGACAACTTGAAAAGTCTTAACGCTTTTTGGCTGTAAAAAACTATTGATTAAAAGGAAAACTGAATTTTTTGTCAAATATTATAATATAGTGTAAAAATGTCAAGGAGTAGAGTTAGTATAAAAGCGGGAAGGGGGAAGAAGTATGGAAACGAATCTATTTAATGCGATGTTCCAACAATCTGCTATTGCAATGGCGATTGTAAAAATTGACGGTACGTTCATCTATGTTAATAATGCCTTATGTGAATTAACAGGGTACAGAAAAGAAGAGCTTATTGATGAAACTAATCAAATATTTAGCCACCCAGAAGATTTAAAAATTCAGCGGGAAAATACTAGAAGGTTAATGAAAGGAGAAATTCCTTTTTATCAAATGGAAAAACGTTATATCCACAAAGAAGGGCATATCGTTTGGGGGTTGATAAGTATTAATTTAATATCGGATGATTATGAAATTCCAAAATACGTCATTTGTCAAGTTCAAAACATTACCGAAAAGAAAGAGATGGAGCGCCGCTTATTAGAAAGTGAGGAACGCTATCGTAGACTCGTTGAATCC
>SKOL01000267.1 GCA_007120055.1 Anaerobacillus sp. | reverse complement strand
GAAGTTCGGAAATAATTCTAGCGGCATTTTGTGGTGCCATTGCTTCGTATAACTTCCCAATTTCTTCATAGTCTGCGAATACTTCTAGTTGAGCATCTTGTAATTCTGCAAGCTGTGACATAAGCAAATCAATTTCATCTAATAGCGACTCAATTTTTTCTTCTTTTGAATTTACCGTTGTTTCTAGGCGGCCAATTTCAATTTCCCGTTGATTAAGCTTCGCTGTTAGCTCATCGATATTCGCTTTTTCTTCTTCTTCTAAAATCTGCTCTTCCGTTTTTACATAGTTTGATAAAATAGGCACATTCGAAGCTACTTGCTTCGTTTGGTCAATAACATTTACTCCCATAAAACTTAAAATGATGCTAAATAAAATTATTGCGAAAACAATAGGAATAAAAATGACCAGAAAAAACCATTGAATTTTACTGTATTGCTGCTCTTTCTTGTTCATTGCGTCACCTAATTTCAACGATTCATAAATTGCTGAACAGAAATTTCATCCATCAAGAGATTTTCTTGTCGTTTCGATTCTTCTAAAAACTGTTCATATTTGATTTGTTTCATTTTTTCATATTTTTTTAATTCAATAGACTTTTCTACTAAAACTTCTTCTTTTTGATTCATATTCGTTCGAGCTTGCTGTGTGTAATATTGTAATTGGTCAATTTGTTTTTGTAATTGATCCAAAACTAAATACGACTGTTGAATTTGAAATACATGTATACCTGTTTGTACTTGGTTATTATATTGGCTTTCATAGTTTTCCTTTTTTTTTAAAAGGTCATATAATTTTGTCGCCACTTCTTCAAATTGCTTCGTTGCTTGTGTGAAATCTTTCTCGGCCTTTAATTTTTCATTTTCTCTCACTTCTAAAATTTTTTGCAACGTAAACTGAAATGACATTTTAATCTCCTTTACTAATTACTAAATTCGTTCACTAACAATTGAACCGCTTGATTGAAAGATACTTTCTCATCAGTAGCTTGTTTTATAAATTGAATGATTTTCGGGTAAGCTTGTATAGCTTCATCAACTTCTTTAGAAGAACCTCGCTTATAGGCACCAATGTTGATCAAATCTTCAGAGTCTATATATGTAGCTAAAAGTTGACGCAAGCGGTCCGCTGCCGTACGGTGAGAATGATCAACGATGTCATTCATAACTCGACTAATGCTTTTTAACGGATTGATCGCCGGAAATTGACCTTTATTAGCTAACTTACGATCCAACACTAAATGCCCGTCTAATATTCCACGTACAGCATCAGAAATTGGCTCATTTAAATCATCACCATCTACTAAAACAGTATAAAATGCCGTAATAGATCCACTTTCATTGGTTCCGGAACGTTCTAATAATTTAGGTAAATAAGCAAATACACTTGGAGTATAACCTTTCGTCGTTGGTGGCTCACCAATAGCTAAGCCAATTTCACGCTGTGCCATCGCAAACCGAGTGACAGAATCCATCATTAAGGTGACATTTAACCCTTGATTACGGAAATATTCGGCAATAGCTGTTGCAGTCATCGCCCCTTTAATCCGCATTAAGGCAGGTTGATCAGAGGTCGCAACAACAACAATCGTTTTCTTTAGTCCGTCTTCCCCTAAGTCTCTTTCAATAAAATCACGAACTTCCCTACCACGTTCTCCGATTAAAGCAATAACATTTAAATCCGCATCGGAGTTTTTGGCAATCATCGCCATTAGTGTGCTTTTCCCAACACCACTACCAGCAAAAATGCCCATTCTTTGTCCTTTTCCTACTGTAAATAAACTGTCAATAGCGCGAACCCCTAAACTAAGAGGATCGTGTATTCTTGGCCTTGATAAAGGATTAGGCGGTGGGTTATCAGTCGGGAAAGGTCGTAACCCTTTTGGGAGGTCATGACCGTTTAACGGTTGACCTAGTCCATCAATCACGCTTCCGATTAGTGATGTCCCAACCTTTACTTCAAGCGGCTTTTTTGTCGCTTCTACTAGACTTCCTGGGCCAATATCATGAACCGTTGTAAACGGCATTAAAAGGACATTTTCATCACGGAACCCTACAACTTCCGCCATCACTTTTCGTTTAGGTGATCTTCCCACAGTAATGTAACAAAGCTCACCGATTGATACTTGTGGACCTTTAGATTCGATCGTCAAGCCTACGACACGACTTACTTTACCGTAATGTTTATAAGGAATGATAACATTTACTTCATTTATTAAATCAGCTACGTTCATAGCCGTCCAACTCCTTTAATTTTTCAAGAAGCGTTCGTTTAATCTCCGTTAATTGACTATCAACAGAAGCGTCGATTTTACCGTAGGCAGTTTCAACCGTACAACCGTGCTCATCTAAATATGCATCAGGGTAAATATATAAATGCTCGCAATTTGGTACTAGAAGTTGTAGTTCTTCTTTATGAGTCAACACTAACTCATACCAAGTTGGGTGAATATACAGTTTGACATCTTCTTGTTCTCGCACTTCATTTATTACAGCTTTTACGATGGTGAGCCAACGTTCATCATTTTCCTCAATCGTTTCTGTAAAAATCTTCTCTGCTACTTTTAGGGCTAATTGAATGATTGTAGGCTCGGCCTCATTTAAGCGTTTAAAATAATCCGCTTGTGAAGCCGTAACAATGCCTTTTGCCTCTTCAATGATTGATTCATATTGCCTTTTTCCTTCTTCGAGGCCTTGTTGAAACCCTTCATTGTATCCACTTTCTTCAGCTTGCTTAAACATTTGTTCTGCTTGTTTTTGCTGAGTGAGCATTTCATCATTCATTCGATCTTGGAATTGTTTATATTCATTTTCTGCTTCCTTTTTCATTTGTTCCGCTTCTTCAATTGCCTTTTGTAACTCTTGTTCAGCTAGTTCATTCGTTTCGTTTACAACTTTCTCTTCATTATAAGAAGCGGCTTCACTATCAGCTTGTGCCTGTAAAATCTTTTTTAAAGCAATCGTCTTTTTTTCAGTATCGATTGTATTGGCAAAAGATGATTTTATTACTTTAGACAATAATATCATCTCCTCCACCTCTGGCGATGACAATCTCACCAGCCTCTTCTAAGCGTCGAATAACTGCAACAATTCTAGTTTGGGCTTCTTCAACGTCACGCAAGCGCACAGGTCCCATGAACTCCATTTCTTCCTTAAACGTTTCTGCCATACGCTGAGACATATTTTTAAAGACAACATCCTTAACTTCGTCATTAGCAACTTTAAGTGCTAACTGTAAATCTTCATTCTCAACGTCACGAATAACTCGTTGAATTGAGCGATTATCAAGCGTAACAATATCTTCGAATACAAACATACGCTTTTTAATTTCTTCGGCAAGTTCAGGGTCTTGAATTTCAAGAGCATCTAGAATGGTTCGCTCTGTGCTTCTGTCCACACTATTTAACACTTCAACCACAGCTTCTATACCACCTGCTTTTGTGAAGTCTTGTGTAACAGTCGCTGATAACTTTCTTTCGAGAATACTTTCTACTTCATTTATGATTTCAGGAGACGTACTGTCCATTAGTGCAATACGCTTGGCAATATCCGCTTGCATCTCTTGTGGAAGCTCTGATAATATTTGCCCAGCCTGAACAGACTCTAGGTAAGATAAAATAAGTGCGATCGTTTGCGGATGTTCATTTTGAATAAAATTCAAAATTTGTCCAGCATCTGCTTTTCTTGCAAAATCAAACGGGCGAACTTGTAGCGTCGAAGTTAAACGATTAATAATATCCATCGCTTCCGATTCACCAAGAGCTTTCTCTAAAACATTTTTAGCATAGCCAATTCCACCTTGAGAAATATAGTCTTGTGCCATCGCTAATTGGTGGAACTGTTCAATTACTTCTTCTTTCATACTTGAATCTACTTTTCTAACACCAGCAATTTCAAGAGTTAATTTTTCAATCTCCTCTTCACTCAAATGTTTATACACTTGTGCTGATACGTCTGGCCCTAAGGAGATGAGGAGAATTGCCGCCTTTTCTTTTCCTGATAATTCCTTTTTCTTGTTAGTCAAACTTTTCCCCTCCTTAATCTTCAGATAACCACGTACGAACGAGCTTCGCAAATTCATCAGGCTTGTCTTTAGCCATTTTTTCTAACTGTCTACGTCTAGCCTTCTCTTCAGAATCTTGGTCTTCGTTAATATCAGGTATATCATAATCTACTCTTGTCGGAGCCGTTTCTTCTACTACTTCTTCTTTTTTACCTTTACGTAATAATAAAAAGATAAGGAAAATAATCAATAAACCTAATCCGCCAACAATATAGTACCAAATTGGTGTTTCGGCATCGATGACATCGTCAAAAACAACTTTACCGTCAAAGCTATGTGCCGAAACAAACACTTTATCGTTGATTTGTTCAGGGGTTAATTGATCGACAACCTCTTTAGAAATACTCGTTCGAACAATCGTACTTAAAATTTGGGTAATATCGTTGATGAGTTCAGGTTGCAAAGAGTTAGGGTCATCAGGGTCTGGTGGTTCGACCATAACTTGTATTCCGATATCGCGAACTTGATAAGGGCTTCGCACGATGTCTCGTCTTATTCTATTCACATCATTATTTATTCGTTCTTCCACTCGTTCGTAGTCGCCAGCACCAGCTCCTGTAGCCCCAGGGTAGCCAGGTATATCTGTTTCACCTGTACCAGGGATACCACCAGCTTGAAACTCGTCACCACTATAGGTCTCAGTAATTCTTTCAATACTAACTGCTAAACCCGACATGTTTTCTTGGTCAACAGGAGTAACTAAATCTTCAGCACGGTTTTCTTTCGTAAAATCAACATCAGTTGTAACAGAAACTAATACTTTATCTCTTCCAACAAGCGTACCTAGCATTTGTTGAACTTGACGCTGAATATCTCGTTCAATATCTCGTTGTATTGTTCGTTGCTGTTCATAAACAGTTAGAGTAGAATCGATCATATTTTCATTTTGTAATTCTAAATACTCAAACATTTGGTTCATAATGACGATATTATCAACAGGGAGTTTCGGAACACTTTTGGAAATTAAATGATAAAGGGCTCTTATTCGTTGTTGATCCAGTTGATACCCTGGTCGAATATTTAATAGAACCGATGCAGAAGCAGTTTGTTCACTACTTGACACCCAAATATCTTCTTCAGGTAGAGTAATCATCACTTGCGCATGTTGAACACCGTCAATATTCCGAATTAAATTAGCTAATTCTGTTTGCATAGCAGCACGTTCCATAATGTTAAATTCGTTATCGGTCATTCCGAATCCCATTCGATCCCTAAACGTCGTATAATCAATACTTCCGCTTTGTGGAATACCTTCTGCTGCTAATTCAACTTTTAAACTATCAACCATTGTTTCTGGAACAAGTATCGTCGTTCCGTTATCAGCTATCTCAGAGGAAATCCCTCTACTATCTAATTGGGCTTTAATTTCACCCGTTTCCTGAAATGATAAGTTACTGTATAACGGAACCATGCTTGTTCTTGAACCTAGCATCGAAACAACAATGAGTAGCATTATGAACAGTAGGATCGAACCGACAATCATCCCTTTTTGTACATTGGTTCGCTCGGTCCAATATTTAATTAGTTTGTCTTTGTATAGTAATAGTTTTTCGTCCATGTTTCCTCCTACTATGCTAACTCAATATTTCAACTAAACTTGCATTCTCATAACCTCTTGATAGGCTTCTACGATTTTATTACGTACCTCTACCGTTGTTTGAAGAGTAATACTAGCTTTTTGACCAGTAATCATCACTTCATGTAAATCAATATTTTCACCTCTTGCTAACTTTTCTGTCGCCTTCGCCGAAGCATGCTGTGCATTATTCACATTATGTAGAGCATCACTTAACAAAGACTTAAAATTATTTTGCGCTTCAGCAGAATTTAGTTTACGCGTCGGCTGAATAGCCCCTTGAATATTCATTACCGAATTAGGTCTATATGCAATCGGATCCATTTAAATCCCCCTATCCTCTACCAATTTCTAATGCTTTCATAAGCATGTTTTTAGTTGCATTTAATGTCGTTACATTTGCTTCATATGAACGAGTTGCACTCATCATGTCGACCATTTCTTTTAAAGGATCGACATTCGGAAGTTGTACATAGCCTTCATCGTTAGCATCTGGATGATCTGGCTGATACACTAACTTAAACGGTGTTTCATCTTCAACAATTCTACTCACTTTAACCCCGTTACCTGGATGGTCACTTCTACCCATCGCTTTCGATAAATGAGATGAAAAACGATTTTCATTTGGCTGCACTTCAACCATTTTTCGCCTGTAAGGTTCCCATTCACCATCGACCATCCGACCTCTTGTCGTATCTACATTCGCCATATTAGAAGCTACAACATCCATCCTTAGCCGTTGTGCAGTAAGTGCTGACGCTGTCGTATTAAAGCCGTGAAATATCGTCATAATTATCTACCTCCTCCAACAACGGTTCTAATGTTATTAAACCTGCCATTTAAACGATCAATTAATGCATTATAATAAATTTGATTTTTGGCCATTTCCGCCATTTCGTGTTCAATATCCACATTATTACCGTTATGGTTAAACATCGTATTTTTGCGATCAACAACTACTTCAGCGCCCGAACTCTCTTTTCCGCCAAAATGAAAGTGTCTAGCATCTGTCCGGTGAGCATTAAGACGTTGGTTATTAATCGCATTATTCAATTGATGTTCAAACACTGTTTTTTTTGCTTTGTAATTAGGAGTGTCCACGTTAGCTATATTTTGAGATATTGTTTTTTGACGCATTGAAGATGCATTTAAAGATTGTTCTAAAAGTTGTTGACTTGGATTAGAAAAAATCTTCATAATAACCCCCTAAAAAATACACTACTATTCGTATTGTATAATAACTGTTCTACGTATGTCTAACGTTGTTTAAATTTGTCACTTTTTGATTATAAAGTCCTAAAAAAATCTATGAATAAAGAATTATTTCATTTCAACGAACAGCCTATTCACTTCGTTTATTATACATTTTATATATATAATAATTAAGCAAAAGTATTTTCCATTTCTAGATTAAATAGCTTCGTAACAGGTTTGTGACATTTTTTTCGAATAATGTTCACAAAATCATCTATGTTCATTCACTCCAACACTCCCTGTACAAGACCGTCATTTTATTTCCATGCAAAACCCGCATGACGATATTCCGTGACCATTTAATAGAGAAAAAGGCGAATGATTTCCTTCTCTTCGCTGTGAAGATACTGACCTCAATCACATCATGGCACGCTTCTTAGCAAAGGCTCCGTGCTGCTTTGCGACGAGTAACCGCAGGAGCACCTTCTATCGAATCTCAGAGGCAAGTAACTAACTTCGATTACATCATGAAACACATCGAGGTATTTTCTTCATGTAGCTTTGCGACAAGGAAGCCTACTTCGAAGCGTCACTAGCAGACGCAGGAGCATCGTTCACGAAATCATCCGCCTTTTTTCATACAAAACACTCATGTCGATGTATCGCCACCATCTAACATGAAAAGCCGGGCGGGTGCCATAACCAACTAGCCACTAACCAACAAACCAACTTTCATACAAAAAAAAGAGCTGACATCCTTCAGTTTAAGGAATTCAGATGCTCCCAGTACGTAAGAGAGACCCTCAAAAACCTTATACTTAGATGCCTAGCCCTATTTTAATCTAAATAAGTGTCGATCATTTAATTTGACTTTAACTTTTCTAACTCAACTAAAAACTTATCATTTAATACTTTAATATACGTCCCTTTCATTCCTAAAGAGCGCGATTCAATAACACCTGCACTTTCTAGCTTACGTAATGCATTTACAATTACAGAACGAGTAATCCCTACTCTATCAGCAATTTTTGATGCTACTAACAACCCTTCGTTTCCATCTAACTCTTGGAAAATGTGTTCAACAGCTTCTAATTCACTGTATGAAAGTGAACCGATCGCCATTTGTACAACCGCTTTACTTCTTGCTTCTTGTTCAATTTCAACGGTTTTCTCATGAAGGATTTCCATCCCAACAACAGTTGCACCATATTCAGCTAACATTAAGTCATCATTATCAAATGAGTCAGTTAATCTAGCAAGAATTAAAGTTCCAATTCTGTTTCCTCCCCCATTAATTGGAACAATTGTTGTTAACCCTTTACTGAAAAGGTCTTTATTCTCAACTGGGAAGGCAGTAAATTCGCTTTCAACATCTAAGTTAGACGATGTTTCTGTAATTTTAAACAAGTTCGCCGTATATTCTTCCGGAAATTGACGATCTTCTAACATTTTTTTCATTCTTTCATTTTCAATCTCTTGTTTAATCGAAAACCCTAATAACTTTCCACGTCTACTAAGAATAAAGATGTTCGCTTCGATAACATCACGAAGAGTTTCAGCCATATCTTTAAAGTTTACTGGCTGACCTGCTGTTTTTTGTAGCATTTCATTAATTTTTCTCGTTTTTGTTAATAAATCCATTTCTATATCCTCCTAATGTGTATTCACACTATAAAATGTATTGGCTTAAATCTCGATTTTTGGCGATTGTTGCTAACTTTTCTTCTACGTATGTAGGAGTAATAACAATTTCTTCTAAGTTGATATCAGGAGCCTCAAAAGATAAATCTTCTAAAAGCCTTTCCAAAATCGTATGAAGTCTTCTAGCTCCAATGTTTTCTGTGTCTTGATTTACCTCTGTCGCAATTTTTGCTATTCTTTGAATAGCATCGTCAGAAAAGACAACTTGTATACCTTCTGTAGCAAGTAATGCTTGATATTGTTTAATTAAAGCGTTATTAGGCTCAACTAATATTTTCACAAAATCGTCAACCGTTAAGTTAGTTAACTCAACACGGATTGGGAAGCGCCCTTGCAATTCAGGAATTAAGTCCGATGGTTTCGCTAGATGAAACGCTCCTGCGGCAATGAACAACATATGATCTGTTCGAACAGATCCATATTTAGTAACCACCGTAGAACCTTCGACAATCGGCAAAATATCTCTTTGTACACCTTCTCTAGAAACATCCGCCGTTGATTGTTGGCTTTTACCAGCTACTTTATCAATTTCATCTATAAATATAATTCCCAATTGTTCAGCTCGCAAAACCGCTTCTTGGGTCACCTCATCCATATCGATAAGTTTTTGCGCTTCATCATCTGTTAAAACTTTACGAGCTTCTCTTACCGTTAATTTCCGCTTTTTCTTCTTTTTTGGAACCATATTTCCAAGCATTTCTTGCATATTCATGCCCATTTGTTCCATTCCAGAGCCTTGAAACATATCTAAAAAGCCACTTGCTTGCTCTTCAACTTCTACTGTTACGTAATGGTCTTCAAGTTCTCCTAGCGCTAGCTGGTGTTCCAATCTTCTTCTTCTTGCCTGAATATCTTCTTCTTCGTTACTTTCTTCTTGCTCTGGTTGAGGTTGATTTTGGCCACCAAAAATCATTTCAAACGGATTTTTATAAGAGCTTTCCTTCTTTTTCGAAGGAACAAGTAGTTCAACAATGCGCTTATTAGCATTTTCTTCAGCTTTTCCTTTTACCTGTTTCATTCGATCTTCTTTCACGAGACGAATCGAAGTTTCAACAAGGTCGCGAACCATAGATTCTACATCCCTACCAACATATCCAACTTCTGTAAACTTTGTTGCCTCCACTTTAACAAACGGCGCACCAACTAGTTTAGCAAGCCTTCGGGCAATTTCGGTTTTCCCTACCCCTGTTGGTCCAATCATTAAAATATTTTTTGGTGTTACTTCATCACGTAGTTTCTCTTCTAATTGCGCGCGACGATAACGATTACGAAGTGCAATAGCAACAGAACGTTTAGCTTTATCTTGCCCAATAATAAATTGATCCAATTTTTCTACAATTTGTCGAGGTGTTAAATGATTTTCCATTCGATCGCTCCCTCTATAATGTTGAATGTTGAATGTTGAGTTTTGAGTTTTGAGTTTTGAGTTAATGATAGAGCAAAGCTTTGAAGCAGTTATTTCTATAATCTTAAACTCAAAATAGAACTTTATAATTCTTCTAAAACTATATTATTGTTCGTATATACGCATATTTCTGCTGCAGTTTTTAGTGAAGCCATTGCAATTTCTTGCGCTTCAAGATGTGAGGCATATTTTTTAAGTGCTCGCCCAGCAGATAAAGCGTAATTACCGCCTGAGCCAATCGCTAAAATACCATCATCTGGTTCAATAACCTCTCCTGTTCCGCTTACGAGATATAGATTTTCAGCATTTGCAACAATTAACATAGCTTCAAGGCGGCGAAGTACTTTATCACTACGCCACTCTTTCGCTAATTCCACAGCGGCTCTTTGCAAATTTCCGTTATACTCTTCTAACTTCGCTTCGAATTTTTCAAATAACGTAAATGCGTCAGCAACCGAACCAGCAAAACCAGCTAAAACTTTTCCGTTATATAGTTTACGAACTTTTCTAGCCGTATGTTTCATCACAACTGCATTCCCAAATGTAACTTGACCATCTCCACTCATCGCACACTTCCCGTTATGGTGGATCGCAAATATCGTCGTAGCATGAAAAGAATGTTCCAAAATATCCCTCCTAAATAGAAAAGTAAAAGCGCCTTGGTTAGCTTAAAACTAACAATGCAACCGTTTCCTTGATCATTCTAAAAAATACACCCACTCACTAATAGTCATATTTAATGCACATGAAACAGCAGCGTAACTTAATATGCTATGCTGCTTCATGAAAGATGAGAAAGGTTTAATATTTTATGATATTCGGTTTGGAATAGTCCTTACCTATTTAAAAATAAACGTTTTTTCATTGCATTTCATCTACTACAGTGTGTTCTCACCTCACAAGAGCCATTAAATCATACCACAATTCCACCCTAATTGCAAGAAAGTTTACAAACTCTTCACAAAATTCTGAATTGTATCTAATGCCCTTGTTGCTAACTGTTCATAGCGCTCTTTTTTATTTTTAATACGCGGTTCAATAGGAGGTAATAAACCGAAATTCGCATTCATCGGCTGAAAGTTCTTTTGACTAGCAGTTGTAATATAACTAGCCATACTTCCTAGGATTGTTTCTTGAGGAAATACCAATAACTCCTTACCTTGTACTAATCTAGCTGCATTTAATCCAGCGACCAGCCCAGCAGCCGCAGATTCAACATATCCTTCGACCCCAGTGATTTGTCCAGCAAAAAAGAGGTCACTACATTCTTTATATTGATATGTAGGCATTAAAAGTTTCGGCGAGTTAATAAATGTATTACGATGCATAACCCCATAGCGAACAACTTCTGCCTGTTCTAGTCCAGGAATTAATTGTAAGACTTCCTTTTGTGGTCCCCATTTTAAATGCGTTTGAAACCCTACAATATTATAGAGTGTCCCAGATTGATTATCTTGGCGAAGTTGAACGACCGCATACGGTCGCTTTCCCGTTTTAGGGTCTTCTAACCCGACCGGCTTCATAGGACCGAACAAAAGAGTTTTCTTGCCTCTTCTAGCCAATACTTCTATAGGCATACACCCTTCAAAAAAGATTTCTTTTTCAAATTCTTTTAAAGGAACTGTTTCTGCACTAATTAAAGCATTGTAAAAACGATCAAACTCCTCTTCGTTCATCGGGCAATTTAAATACGCCGCTTCCCCTTTATCATAACGCGATTTTAAATATACCTTCTCTTTATCAATACTTTCCACATCTATAATAGGAGCAGCAGCATCATAAAAATATAAATATTCTTCACTTGTAAGCTTTTTTAACTTATTTGAAAGCTTTTCGGAAGTAAGAGGGCCTGAAGCAATCACAGTAGGCCCTACTGGAATTTCATCTACTTCCTCATTGATTACTTCTACAAGTGGGTGTTTTTTTACTCTATTAGTAACAAGTTCCGCAAATTCATGACGATCAACAGCTAAAGCACCGCCCGCTGGAACCGCACAATCATCCGCTGAGCTGATAATTACTGACTGCAAATGTCTCATCTCTTCTTTTAATACACCTACTGCATTCGATAAAGTATTTGACCTTAAGGAATTACTACAAACGAGCTCTGCGAACTTATCGGTATGGTGTGCTGGCGTTTGTTTTACTGGTCTCATTTCATACAGTTTAACCTGTATACCTTGATTGGCAATTTGCCACGCTGCTTCACTGCCAGCTAAACCAGCTCCGATAACATTCACCTTAATTTCTGACATTTATATTCCTCCAATTAAGAAAAGCGTCACAAAGAAGAAACGCGTTAATTCGTTTCTTCTTCGTAATCACATTTTGTACATTGTACATGTACACCTTTTTTCGTTTTCTTTTCAACTAACATTTCGTTACATTTAGGACACGGTCTCGCAATCGGCTTATCCCAAGAAATGAACTCACACTTAGGGTAATTATCACAGCCGAAAAACGTCCTGCGTTTTTTACTCTTTCTTTCAACGATATTCCCATCGTCACAACTCGGACATTTCACACCTATTTCTTTGACGATCGCCTTTGTGTTGCGACAATTCGGAAAGTTAGAGCATGCCATAAATTTGCCATATCTCCCCATTTTATAAACCATTTCATGACCGCACTGCTCACAGTCTTCTCCAGCAGGTTCATCCTTGATTTCGACTTCCTTCATTTCTTCTTCTGCTATTTTAAGGTTTTTCTCAAAATCATGGTAAAAATGATCAATAACTTTTACCCAATTCGTTTGTCCTTCTTCAATCGAATCGAGGTCACTTTCCATTTTCGCCGTAAATTCGACGTTCAAAATTTCTGGGAAAAATTCATTAATTAACTCTAATACAATTTCCCCTAACTCAGTAGGAATAAACCTTTTATCTTCTAATGCCACATAACCTCTACGCTGAATTGTATCAAGCGTTGGCGCAAAAGTGGATGGTCGACCAATCCCTAAATCTTCTAGCGTCTTCACGAGTCTCGCTTCAGTATATCGCGGCGGTGGCTGTGTAAAGTGCTGATTTGGCTCTATCTCTTCTTTTGAAATTGTCATTCCTTCTTCAAGGTTTGGTAATAAGCGATTTTCTTCCTTTTTACCATCATCATTCCCCTCGATATACACTTTCATAAAGCCTGGGAACTTAATTTTTGAACCTGTTGCTCGAAATATAACACCTTGATTATTTATATCAACACTCATTGTGTCTAAAACAGCTGGTGCCATTTGACTTGCAACTAAACGCTCCCAAATTAATTTATATAAACGAAGCTGATCTCTACTTAAAAAAGTTTTAATCGTTTTAGGGTCTTTAAATACAGCTGTAGGTCGAATTGCTTCATGAGCATCTTGTGCTTTCTTATCCTTTTTTACTTGCCTTTTATCTTTTGGTAAATATTCCTTGCCGTAATTCTCCACTATATATTCAGCTGTTTCTTTTTCAGCTGTCTCAGAAACTCGTGTGGAGTCTGTTCTCATATATGTAATTAAACCTACTGTTCCTTCTTTTTTACCAAGGTCAATGCCTTCATAAAGTTGCTGAGCAATCATCATTGTTTTTTTTGCTCTGAAATTTAACTTCCTCGCTGCTTCTTGCTGAAGTGAAGATGTCGTAAAAGGTAGCACTGGATTACGTTTACGTTCTTTCTTTTTAACACTCTCGACAACAAATGTATCGTTAAGCTTCTTTAAGACTTCATTAACTTCTGTTTCTGATTTCAATTCCGTTTTTTTGTTATTTAAACCATGAAATTTTGCTTCAAAGCTTTCAACACCAGTTTTAAATGTAGCTGAGATCGACCAATACTCTTCTGGAACAAACGATTGGACTTCTTTCTCACGGTCGATAATCATTTTTACAGCCACCGATTGAACTCTTCCAGCGCTTAGTCCTTTTTTTACTTTCTTCCATAATAGTGGACTTATATTATATCCAACTAAACGGTCTAAAACACGACGTGCTTGTTGGGCATCAACTAAATCCATATTGATCGGTCTAGGTGTTTTGAATGCATCTTTAATGGCTTGCTTTGTTATTTCGTTGAATACTACTCGACAGTTTGAATTTTCATCAATTTTTAAACTGTGCGCTAAGTGCCAAGCAATTGCTTCTCCTTCACGGTCGGGGTCAGCTGCTAAGTAAATTTTCTTTACTTTTTTTGCGGCTGCTTTTAATTCTTTCAGAATCGGCCCTTTCCCACGGATTGTAATATATTTAGGAACATAATTATTTTCAATATCAACACCCATTTGACTTTTCGGCAAATCAATGACGTGCCCCATCGACGCTTTAACTATATATTTCTTTCCTAAATACTTCCCAATTGTTTTTGCTTTAGCGGGAGATTCAACGATTACTAAGTAATCTGCCATATTTTGTTTCCTCCCCCTTTAGAGGTATATTAAATCTTCCCTATTATTAACCACTATTTTGCTATTTG